>CADCOO010000035.1 GCA_902803085.1 uncultured Planctomycetota bacterium | reverse complement strand
TCGATCGTACGAAACTGTATTTCGGCGATTTTAAGTAACGCGATATCTTTGTTATACGGCGTTCCGATTGACGTCTGTTCTGCTAGCGTAACGCGATGATTTTGCGACAATGAACGCCAGACGCTGTTTAGCGCCTGGCGTTCGCTCGTATGATTGTAAACCGACACTGGCGTTAACGCCGCGGAGGTATGGGACGTTTAGCCGCCTTTGAGGTTGATTGTCGTCGTTCGATTTCCACCAAACGACGCGCGCCTTGCACGAAGATTGACTTGAAGACTACGTCATGGTTCGGGGCGTTGCCAATTAAGGATTAATTGGTTTGACCAGCTCGCCAAACCCTTCAAGAAGGTCGTATTTCCTTTGCCAGGTCGTGTACATTATGCCAAGGCAATTGGGCGTGCGTTTGCACAGTTCCAGCCAGTCTGCGCAGCCGTCGAGGTTGTCCGTATCATAGTACGCCGCGCCTTGTGTTTTAAAGCCTCGCGAACTGAAAAATTCCATGCTCTTTTCGCGCATCTCGTACCACCAACAGCTGATTATCAGATCTTTGGGGATGAGATCCCAAACGCCCGAATAGTCCCCCTCGCAGGCATAATAATCAGCGTGCGCGTTGTGATTCGGATCAAGCATGTCAGACCAAATGTAGATTTCCGCGTCGGGTCGAACATTCTTAATAATCGCGCGTTGCTTGGTTATGCAGTCGGCGAGAATTGCCGCTAAGGATTCGCCGCGCGCATGGCACGCTTCGCAGGTATTTGCGCAACGGATCTCGTCCATACTCAAAAACCATTTTTGAGGGTTCAACAGCTTCACCACCGCCGCCGCCGACTTTTCAAAGAATTCGTATACCTCCGGTTCCGACATACACGTTCCAATTTGCGGCGCGCCGACAAGAGGCGGGTAATAGTAGTCCACGAGAATCGTTTCGCCGTCTGAAATGCGGCTTCCTTTTGGAATGATGAGCGACACACTTGGCGCGTCCGTTTTCCAAGGAGCGACTTTGAATTCTGGCAGCGTCCAGTCTTTACCTCGCTCATATTCAGTAGCGCCGTCCGCGCTCGTTACCGTCATGGGCGCGCCGGGACGTTGAAGCGGATTGACAAGTCCAACTGACTCAACGTTAAGATCGTCGAGCCAGACCTTGCCAGACTTGCCGTCCCACACTCCGGCATAGATCCGAACTTTACCATCGGCGGGCGTTCGGAATTGAACTTCCGCCTTTCGCCAATCAAAAGAAATTTTACCATTGGCGTCCGCTTTGGCGTGAAGGCTTTGTGCGGAGAGTTGGTTGCCCGACATGGAGTATGCTTGAACTAACGGCCGGCCGATAAAATCGTCAACTTTTATCCAAATTGACGCGCGGTAAAGCCGTTCCGGTTCGAGCGTGAGCTCCCACATGACGCGCCCATGACCGTGTGGATCCGATTCCATATCTTCAAATCGCAACGACGCCTCGCCGCTGTGAAAGATCTCGCGATCGCAAAAGGAAGACTTTCCAACCCGGTCTTGAAAACCTCTCAAATTGGCGAGCGCATTCTCTTGCCACGCTTCCATATTACAAGCGAAGTCCGCTTTCGACGAGGGCGTAAAGCGCGCTCGACCGTCGTGAACGACGAGAGGCAAATCTCTAATGGCCAGACCTTCGGCGAGGTTCGGATTGCGCCCCGTCATAGTTCCATAACCGATGCTCCACAGGATGGGTATAATTTCGACGCCCGACGCATCCGCCGCGCTCTTTATGCGTTCGAACCGGGCAATTTCTTCGTTCGACCATTCGTCGGCGCGATCCCAGGGCGCCGACCAGAGCATGCCGTTTAAATTAACTCTCCCGGCGCGCTCAATGAGATTGACGACGCCGTCCGTTCCCGACTCGTCTGTAAGATTGTACGAGACGTAAAACCATCGGTCGCGCATAATCTGCTGATTCGAATTAGCGTCCGCCGCCATAATTGCGAATTGACTCTGACACGCGCCGAACGCAGACGCGGCGATCGCTACGATAAAACATATTCGACTTAAGATATTTCGCATCTTTACTTCACCCTTACCTTAAACCGTTTGGCGAGGCTTCTCCAAGCTCTCGTTTCCATAACCATGGAGAAAAGGACGCTTGTTAAAAGCGCGCGGTTATTTGTCAAATCCTAGGTCTTCGCCTTTATGCGTAACGAGACCTATTTGCTCAACGCTTCCTTTTCGACCGTTATACCAGAGTCGCCAGAGGTCTTCTTTCTCGTTGTAAATAGCGAAGGGTTTATAGCACGCGTCGCCGTCCCATTTGTCTTGGTCGGGCGAGACGATCGGATTGGTTTTAAGACGTTCCCAGTCGGCAATACCGTCTTTCGATCTGGCGACGCCAATGCGCGCTAGATGTTCATTTTCGAACCCGATATAGAACATATAATACCAATCGCCGCGTTTGACAATTTGTCCGGCTGTTACTTTATGCTGTTCCCACTTGCTATTGGGATCGGCGGCGAAGATAGGGTTATTATCGTACTTCGTCCAATGGAGTCCGTCGGGACTTGTTGCGTATCCGATCGCGTTCGGCTCGTACTGCTCGCCGCCGGAGTAGCGCATTTTAAAGAGTTGATCTTCCTCGTCCCATTGGACGTCGGGGCACATAACGGCAACTTTTTCCCATTCGGCTTCCGGCTTTAACACGGGCGTTTCTGATTGTCGTTCCCAATTGACGCCGTCTTTACTCGTTGCGAATCCGATTTGCGACGTCTTGTCCGTTTGACCGGTGTACCACATATAGTACAGATCGCCTTTGTGAACGACGCTACTCCGATTAATGAGCTTTTCCCATCCGCTATCACGGGGCGCGAGCACAACGACAGGTTCGCTCCAATTGACGCCGTCGACGCTTTCAGTATAGCCCATTGAACGTTTCGTTCTCCAGGAGAACCACATCTTAAATACGCCGTCCTCTTGAATGAGCGTAACGTCGAAGCAGACGCCCAGATTGCCGCCGAGGACTGGGTTGTTTTCGTATTTGTTCCACTCGTTTGAATTTTGAGCGAAAGCCGAACAGGGCGCCAGCGTAAGAAGAACGAAAAAAGCGAAAAACATGAACCGATTCATAGGAGCTCCTTAAAATTGAGGATCGTAGCGCTATATATTGCCAACGTCGTCCATTTTAGTTTGCAGACTTCTTGCCGTCAAGCGTTTCCAAGGTTTCAGACGTTAGCTTGAAAACCGCGATAATCTTAGTACAATAGCTCGCGGGTGATTCTACGATTCGAACGACGAATCATTATTATTACAGAAAGGGTGTTTTTATGACAGACGACGTGATTATCCAAGCGTTCCACGCTATGTGGGACAAGTTTCCCGAACCGGTTATGATGATTAAGAGATCGCGCTAGATTATCGCTCTTAACCCTGCGTGTGAAGCTTCAGGACTCCAGCCCGGAATGAAGCGCTCTTCTGTCGGTTCGCCAGAACAGCACAAGGGACGCCGTTGCAATCAGGCGATCGACACAGCGAGTCCGGTCTGCGTCGCTTATCAGAGCGCGAAAGGTCAAGCGTATGGCTACTGGATACCAGTTGCGGAAAAGCCGGAGTGGATACTTCACTTTAGCGTCGGCGTCTACGCTGAGTATTTAGAATTGTCGCCGCCGACCGTTCAAATTGAATCTCAGAAGTAACGCGGACCCCAACGATTGACGAGCTCGCGAGCGATATGTCGAATCGATTGGTTAGATACAAACAGCTTCAAAGAGGTCAATCCGAATGACGTCGAAATCTGAGCAGTCAACAAACGAATCCCAATTGCCAATTAGCGTCGATGGTGAGAATCCGAAGCTTTCAGAATCGGAGCGCGAGAAGGAGTCTGCGCGCGCCGACGCTACTTCGGATTCTGCGACAAACGGAGGCGAAAACGATGAAGAAGACGCGTTTTTCGCTAAGAGTTTTTCCTTGGGCGCTAAAGGCGAGACCGAGCGCTTTGATAAGGCGTTCGCCGGTGGGCTTCGCGAACTCTTTGCCGCTACGGACGACGAATCCGAATGGGAAGAAACGGTTGATCCCGATCTCGACGTTTCCGACGCCGAGCGCGTGCAACGCGATCTCGAATTGGAACGCCGCGAAGCGCTCGACGCGACGATTCTTCAGAACGACGCCGATTTTCTTTTTGAGGCGGGCGCAAAATACGAAGCGCCCCGCGCGACGGACGAGGATTTCGAGAAGAATATTCCAACAAAGGGCGCGCCAGTCCAGAACGTCAGTGAAAGAAGCGCTTCTGACTTGGAAGACGGTCAAGCTCCCCTGCGTCGACGCGCGCTCGTTCGTCCGGAGAGTATTATTGAAGCCATGCTCTTCGTCGGCGATCGCGAGAATAAGCCGCTTCCAATTGAACGTATGTGCGAACTGATACGTAATCTCACAGAGCAGGAAGCGCTCGAGGTCATCCGGGAACTCAATGCGCGCTATGATCGCGAGTGCGCGCCGTATCGAATTGTTCAAGACGGGGACGGCTATCGTCTCGTACTGCGCGCCGAATTCGACGACGTGCTTGCGCGCTTTATGGGCAAGCCGAAAGAGTTCAAACTTTCTCAAACGGCGATCGACGTCCTTGCGCTCGTCGCCTATCGCCAACCGATTTCGCATGACGAGGTTCTTGAAATCCGCAGTAGCGCTACGAACGCGCTTAGTCAGCTTGTTAAACGCGAGCTTATTGCCGTTGAAAAGAAAGTCGTCGACGGGAAAAAGACGGCTTATTATCGAACGACGGAGCGTTTTCTAAAGGTCTTTCATTTGGGAACGATCGACGATCTGCCTATTATTGGGGATATTGATTACCGGTGACGGTTATTGTTGCCAGTCTTCGATGAGACTGCGGTATTGAGGAAGGCCATTGTATGACCAGGCAGTACGACAATCTTTCAATCAGGGGAAGAGTCGCCTATCTAATTATGTGCTTCGAGCGCTACGTTGCTCAAAAGTATCCTGAGAGAGACATGACAATAGTCGCCACGTTAATGTGGAATATCGTGAATGATAGCGATTATATTGATGAAAGCGCGTACAAGTACACGGAGATTATTCCGATGTACATTCACGAAGCGCCCGATTTTAAAACATTACGTTTGGACTACCTGACGGAGGAAGAATACAACGCTTTTGTAACCTTGTTGCCTCGTCCGGAAGAGGATCCAGAACTCAATACCATTATGCAACGTATTTACGACGTTGCCATGGAGTTTGCATATACGGAAGTATTGCTTGACAAACCGGTGACGAAAAACTATGTGGAGGAAGTAGACGATATACTCGCCAAAAACGGTATTGAAGCGCCTGATATTGGTAAAATCCCAAAATCGACGCCCGACGAATACGACGGCTGGGGGGATTTTATCGACAGCAAGCCGCTTTCAATCATCTTGAAGAAGTAACTCCTTAAGGATAGAGAATGACGCTCGATAGTTTTTTCTCAACCTGCGATTTTCACGACAGTTTGATATCTAATATCAACTTGAACGAAGATCGCATTGTCATAACCGTCGATTTTTGCGCCTGGCGGCAGGACGACTACGTCGAAACGGAACCAGAGACGGAGCGCGTTTCCTTGATCTTCGAGGACGCGTCCGATTACGACGGAGTCCTGGGCGCGATCGACGATTATAGTATTCTTGACGTCGATCTTAATGGCAACGTCGTTACCTTCAATCTTTGCGACGACCTCAACGACGCGTATTATCAAATACGCTTTCGCGCGGGCTCGGCGCGGTTTGATCGGGGCAGTTTTGATTGACCCGCTGATCTAAGAGATTCTGGTTCAGAGAGTATGAAATCAGAAAGACGGCAATCAAGCCGATTGAAAACGCTTGATTGTAGTTTTTTCTTTGGGTATAATGGCGGAAAGTAACGCGCGACGCTCGGGTCATAACGGGGCGTCGATAAGAATTAGACCGCGGCGTTCGCATTCTTTTAAGAAGGCAAGCGCCATTTATCGAAAGGACACAGCAATGACACGTCATATTTCGCGACGCGATTTTATTCGAACGACGGCGCTCACGGCGGGCCTCGCCGCCGCTTCTAGTTATCTCACGCCCGGTCAGAACGCCGCTTTTGCCGCCGAGGGCGCGAGCTATAAGACGGAATTGCACAAGGCGTGGGGAGTCGGCGCGATCGACGCCAAACAGATCGAGCATCTTGCTTCGATCGGAGTCGAGGGAGTCGAGACGAGCGCGTGGGACGTCGATCCGGCTCAGGCGCGCGAAGGACGCGCGATCTGCGAAGCGAACGGCATTAAGATTCATTCCGTCATGCGCGCGTGGACGAACGTGAATACGGACTCTGCCGCCGCAGACGTTCAGACGGTTAATCGCGCTCTCCGCGCCGCCGCCGCGTACGGCGCGTCGACGATTTTGCTCGTGCCGTGCCGCGTCGGCGGTTTCGCCACGCCTGCGCCGTGGGATTTCGACATTGAATTCGATCCCGACACGTGCCTCGTTACCAAAGTCGCCGCCGGCGACAACGCGCAGTACGCCGACTACATTAAAGCGCAGAACGAAGCGACGCTCGCGTCCTTCAAGTACGTTAAAGAATCGATTCCAGTCGCGGCGTACGAGGGCGTAACGATCGGTCTGGAGAACGTTTGGAACGGTCTGTGGTGCACGCCGGAATTCTACGCCGCCTTTGTTAAAGCGTTCGACAGCGTCTGGGTCAAGACGTACTTCGACCTCGGCAACCACGTCAAGTACTTCGCAACGGAAGACTGGCTCCGCGCGCTTAAAGGAACGATCTGCAAGTTGCACATTAAGGACTTCAAAGTCGATAAATCGAAGCCGAGCGGCGGCGATTTCGTGCCGATCGGAAAGGGGTCTATCGATTGGAAATCCGTGCGCGACGTTATTGAAGAGGTTGCGTACGACGGATTCGTTACGCTGGAAAGCGGCGGGTATTCCGACGAACAGCATGCGAAGATCTTTGACAATTTCTTTGCCGGCGTCGATATTCTCGACGGCGTTGAGGAGTAATTCCCTCGAAGAAGCTCCCGGCGCGCGTCGTCCGGAGGCTGAATTTACAAGCGTCCGACGCGCGTTGAGTTGCGTTGGACGCTTCTCTTTTAGAGGAGGAATTCATGGCGAAAAAGTACAAAACAGAATTACACAGCGCGTGGATCGTCGGCAAGATTAACGCAGATGAAATCGAGAAACTAGCAGAAGCCGGGTTCGAAGGGGTCGAGTCGACTGCGACGGGGCTGGATACGACGTTGGAAGAAGCGCGCGAGGCTCGCAAGATTTGCGAGGCGAACGGACTGAAGATTCACTCGGTTATGCGTAGTCTTAGCTTCAACAGTCCCGACTTTGGCGAAGCTGCTTTGAAAGCGCATCGACATGGGCTTCAGATTGCGGCGGCGTACGGCGCCGCGACGGCGTTGTGCGTGCCCGGCAGGGTCGACGCGCCGCCCGTTAGTCCAAAAGATCTTCAAATTGAATTTGACCCCGAGACGCTGGAATTAAAGAGTATTGGCGCTGATTCGGACGCGGCTCAAGCATATATCAAAGCGCAGAACGAAGCGACGCGCGCGGTTCAGAAGCATATGCCGGAGGTTCTTAAAGTTGCGGCGTACGAAGGTATTCGGATCTGTTTGGAGAACGTGTGGAACAATCTCTGGCTTTCTCCGGAGTTTTACGCGGCGTTTATTCACTCTTTCGATTCGCCTTGGCTTGGATCGTATTTCGATTTGGGGAATCACGTGAAGTACTCGCGGACTGAGAACTGGTTGCGCGCGCTTGGCAAAGGAACGATCTTCAAACTCCATCTCAAAGATTTCCTTTATCAGCCGGACGAGGGAGCTCTTGGTCGCTTTGTGCCGGTCGGAAAGGGAACGAACGATTGGAAATTGATCCGAGACGTCCTCGAGGAGATCGAGTATAACGGGTTCGTAACGATTGAATTTGAAGAGGGGGAGAGTCGTCAGTTGAGTCTTGCGGCTCACGCTCGTAAGTTTAGGAATTTCTTCAACGGCGAGGATATCCTGGCGGGAATCGAAGAGAACTAGAGAACTGAAGACGGGAACAGAACGCGTCTAAAAGAAAACGCCGATTCGGAGATCGAATCGGCGTTTTTTCGTTTAAAAATCGGCGGGGATCCGCATGAAATTATTCGTGCTTAGTCGGAACGACGAGCACCTTAAGGGAGGTCTCGATTTCATGTCCGAGGTAAATGCGCACGGAATACTGAGCGGTTTCCTTAATGGGACCGTCCAAACGAACGGCGTCGACCGCGATATTGATATCCTGAGCTTTGAGAGCATGAACGATTTCGTCGGCGCCGACGGAACCGTAAAGTTGTCCTTCATCGTTCGCGTTCGCTTCAATTTGAACGAGGACGTTCGCAATGCGATCGGCGAGATCGTGGAGCGCAGCGAGCTTCTGACGTTGCAGTTCCGCCAGTTCCGCCTTGTGCTTTTCGACCATACGGCGATGATGATCCGTCGCGAATGTCGCCAAACCTTGCGGAATGAGGTAATTCTTCGCGTAACCCGGTTTAACTTCAACGACGTCGCCCTGCTTGCCAAGGGAGTCGACCGATTGGATAAGGAGTAGTTGGATACCGCCGTTGGGACCCTTCGGGAGACGTTTGCCAACGCGGTAGGCGCCGCGAGCGCGCTTATTTCTAACTTGCATTGTTCTACCTTTTGTATAATATGTGCGTTTTTAGCTTGTTGTCTGTTTGTTCAAAAGCCGACTACGAGCGCAACTAGAACGGGATCTCGTCGCCGGGGTCTTGCGGAAAGTTTGAACCCTGCTGAGCGTCGCCGTAGTATTCGCCGCCGCTCGGCGCATTGGAATAACCTCCGCGTTGCGGACGTTGTTGCTGCTGCTGATAGCCTCCGTTCGACGACTGATAGCCGCCGGACTGATAGTTTCCACCGCCTTGTCCGCTGTCGCGTGGGGAGAGGAGTTGGATACGATCGGCGATGACTTTGACTTTCGATCGCTTTTGACCGTCTTGTTCCCAAGTGTCTTGCTTAAGCCTTCCCTCGACGAGAATTGAACTTCCTTTGCGAGTATATTCGCGAAGAACCTCCGCGTTTCGACCCCACACGGCGACGTCGAAGAAATTCGGCTCGTCGACCCAATTTCCATTTTGGTCGCGCCGTCGTTCGTTGACGGCCAGTCCGACGTCCGCAACGCTCGTTCCGGATGGAAAGGTTCGCAACTCGGGGTCGCGCGTTAGGTTGCCAACTAAGATCACTCTATTGAAACTAGCCATATAACGTTGCCGTCCTTTCTCCAGGAGGTTTTCCGGAACGTGTTGGGAGGATAGCGCAACTGAGCGCGTATCGACTTGAATCAAACATGAAACGCAAATCGCGCTTAACGATTCTTGTTATTATTCCTCGGCTTCGTCGTCTTCGTAGGCGTCGGCGTCTTCTTCGTCTTGGTCGACGTCGACGACGACGTTCTCAGAATCGGCGGACTCGGTCAGATTGACGTTATTAAGCGCGTGCTGAACGAGCGGTTCTTCGAGACGAGGATCGAGGCGCGTGATGAGGAAGCGAATGATATTGCCGTTAAGCGTGAACTGACGATCGAGCTCTTTCTTCTGGTCGGTCGCGAGACGGAAATAGCAGAGCCAGTAGACGCCGCGCTTATGTCCTTCGATCGGATAAGCGAGCTTACGCTCTTCGAAAAGACGGCTAACGCGCACCGTGCCGCCGAAGGATTCGATCGTCTTCGCGATCGCGCCGGAAACTTCTTCCGGATTGCGTGCGTAGGCGTCGGAGTTAAGAATGAACAACCCGTCGTAAACGTTTTCTTTTTTCAAAATAATACTCCTAGTAATGAGGCGATTTTAATCGAGGACTCGATCAAAATCGTTCCGACCGCAAAACGCCGCGCGCGCTTTCAGGAGCGAAGCGACGCCGCGCATGGACGAACGTTGGGCGTTTCACACAGTCGGACTTATGTCTTGAGGCGCAAACTTTACAAAAGTCGCGTCGAGTGAATACGGTTGACCGGATAATTAGCGCGTCGCTCGATTAGCCGCGACGCCCCCGTTATAGCGATTCATTACGTCGGCGATTCCCTTTTCAAGCCAGAGGACGACCGCGTCCCCCGCGTCCTTAATCGCCAGCTCGATCTCATCGCGCTCTTCTTTGCGAAAGGACGAAAGTACGAAATCGACGACTTGATTCGTCGACGCCGGTCGACCAATGCCGATTCGCAAACGAGCGAAGTCTTGGCCGCCGACTTTCGCGCCGATATCCTTGAGCCCCTTCTGGCCGCCGTTTCCAGCGGATTGGCGAACGCGTAGTTTCGCAACGGGGAGATCGAGATCGTCGCATATCACGAACAGGTCGGACTTGGGATCCAACTTATAGAACCGAATCGCTTCGGCGACCGCCTGACCGCTGAGGTTCATAAAGGTCGTCGGCTGCATGAGCATGACGTTTTTACCGCTAACTTGCCAATCCCAGGTTTCGGCGTGAAACTGCCGTCGAGGCGCGCCGAGCGCAAACCTTGCGACAAGTTCGTCGATTACCATATACCCGACGTTGTGCCGAGTGGCGCGATACTGCGCGCCGGGATTGCCAAGTCCAACGATAATCTTATCCGGTTTCATTTTGTTTTTCGGCGCCGCGTTAAAGAACCGAGCCAGGAATTGAACGACGCTCTTTATCACGACGACTTCTCCGAAAATCATATGGCGTAAAATCGCGCGTCGCGCGAACTGAGCGAGCGACGCGAACCTCGAGGACTACTCCTCGGCGCCTTCTTCCTTTTTGCGACCGATGACTTCGGGTTCGGCGCCTTCGACTTCTTCGGCTTCCGTTTCCTCAACTTCGACAGGCGCGGCGCATTCGACGACGATCGTCTCGGGTTCGACGAGGAACTTAACGCCCTCGGGCGCGACGAGGTCGGCGACGCGAATCTGCTGACCGAACTCTAGTTCGTTAATGCCGGCGACGATGTGTTCAGGAGCCGTAGTCGGTTCCGCTTCGATCTCGATTTTGTGGAGGTGCTGTTTGATAACGCCGCCGTCTTTGAGACCGGGCGCTTCGCCGCGCAGCACGACGGGAACGGAAAGCTGAACGTGTTCGTGTTCGCTAACGCGGGTGAAGTCGACGTGGAGAACGACGTCGCCCCAAGTGTTCCATTGGACTTCCTTAATGAAGGCGCGCTCGGAAACGGCGCCGCTTAGCTTAACGAAGCGGCTTCCGTGGCGTAGGGCGGCTTGAATAAGATCGGTCGCAATCGCGAGGTTGACGACCTCTTTTTTGTGTCCGTAAAGCACGGCGGGCGTTTTGCCGCTCTCACGGAGACGACGGTTTCGACGTTTGCCGACGGTTTCACGCGGCTCGACGTTGAGGGTTAAAAGTTCTACCATTTTAATATTCCTTTTACGGAAAAAAGCGCGTCGCTCGCCATAAAGAGACACGGCGTCTCTCGTACTCCAAGCGACAGGACTTGTAGTATTCAATATTCTACTTGATTATCCCCGATTCTCAAGTTTTGACAAGGGGTGGAGCGCCAAACCCGGTTTTTTTTCTGATTTTTCGTTCAGCCTTCAGGAGAAGTCGTTCTTTCGAATCATCGCTGAACGCAAGAAAGAGCGTGTTTTTCCCTTGTTTGGCCAATTTACTTAAATTCACTTTTAACGGAGACGCCTATTAATTCGACTATGCAAATTGTGAAGAAAATTTACGTATTAGCGGTTTTTTTATTTGACGGCGCCTCTTGGCGCGGTTATAATCAATTTAACGAAGCGCGACGAAGTTTTGAGGCTTTTTTGGTAGAAAAGCCAATCTTTTACGAAAAAAGTTGCGTCAAAGAGCGTACTCAATACGTACCCAAGAGCGCATTAGTCGCGAGTTGATCGTTCAAAATGACTTTGACGAGCGTCGACGCCTTGCGTTTTTGTTCGTCGACGATAAAATAAACCGGTCGTCGCCGCCGTCGAGTCGAAAAACTCCGACGCTCCCAAGAGCTTTAACGCCTGTTTAAAAGATAAAGATATTGCGGCGAAATCGCCGCGCGCCCGAGCGCTACCGTCGTAGAACGCAAATCATTTCGGATTCCCATAGTCGTCACCAATGGAATGCAAGTCCCCATTCGTTGCAGAGTCCGAGCGCCAACTTGATTTGCGCCTCTACGACGGTTTTTTTATTCTCTTCTCGAGTTTTCGCGCAACGGTCGTAAGGTATCGTTTTTTTGCTTTTTTGCCAAGACGTCTTTCCTTTTTTCTCGACAACGGCACGTCAATCGGCTATTCTATTATAAATGCGGTCGCGCTCCGTTGAGCGCGTATTAGATTGAAAGTGATAACGGAACAACGCAGATAGAAAGGCGTAGTTATGAGCGAGAACGGATCGGGTAGAGTCGTGTCGGCTCCGAAGCCGGAATTTTCGGAAGAGGTTATGGAGAAGCTGTTCTATTGGGCGCGCGATCGCGTGGCGTCGGCGGTAGCCGGAACGAAGCGTCCTAGTCCTGACCTTCTGGGCGACGAGGGAAAGCGATCCGTCTTGGGCGCGTTTGTCAGCTTTAAAAAACGTGGACGACTTCGTTCGTGCATGGGGCATATGGCGGAAGGATGTCGTCTCGTAGACGCGTTGGATTCGGCGTCTGTTTACGCGGCGCTTCACGATCCTCGGTTCCCTCAAATTTCGGCGAGCGAGTTCTACGACCTTGATCTCGAAGTCTGGGCTCTCGGTTCATTTCGCGAGATACTAGAGAAGGGCGACGCGCGCCGGGAAGCGTTTCTAATTGGTAGGGACGGTTTGCAGATTCAAGGTCGCGGGCGGCGCGGACTGTTGTTGCCGAGCGTTCCGGTCGAATTGGGTTGGAATCCGGATCAGTTCCTGGAGGGCTTGTGCGATAAAGCGGGACTTGCGCGCGGTTCGTGGCGCCAGGACGACGTGCAACTCTTCGCGTTCGAGGGCGTTTCCTTTAAAAAACCCTTTGTTTGGAATTTGAGTCGGAATGAGGAATTGGCCAAGATCGTCGAGGAGAAGCGAAACTCGTCCGCCGCCGACGAGGGCGGTCGCGCGACGTATTCTTTTGCGAACGGTTTTGGCTTTGGCGCGCTTCAGGCGCCTCCGAGTCCTAGACGCGAAACACCGCGCGACCTTTCGCAAGAGACGCGTCCTGCGGCGGTCGCTGGAATGTTTTATCCACGAGGCGCGTCGGCCCAAAAGCAAATGCTCGACGAGTTCCAAGACAAGATCGACGCGTCGGTCGGTAAGAAGCGCGTTAGCGGAGCAATGGTTCCGCATGCGGGCTGGATCTTTTCTGGCCGACTTGCGACGGACACGCTCTCGCGCATAGAAGCTCCTGAAACGATCGTGGTTCTTGCGCCGAAGCATCGTAGAGAGGGCGCGCCGTTTGCCGTCATGCCTTATGGGACTTGGGACTATACGGGCGGAACGATTGCAAACGATCTGGAGTTTGTCGACGCGTTCGTTAAGGCGGTTCCTTCGTTCCAAAAGGACGCGTTGGCACACCGCTCAGAGCATTCGATCGAAGTTCAGCTCCCTATTATTGCGCGTCTTTTCCCGAAGGCGAAGGTCGTCGGACTCCTTATTGGCGCACAGATTCACAACGAGTTGGACGCGCTTGCGGGACAATTTGCTTCCTTCCTTGAGTCGTGGGAGGGCGCGGGGCACAGCAAGCCGTTGCTCCTCATTTCGAGCGATATGAACCACTACGCAAACGAGGCGCGAACGCGCGAGCTCGACGGCATGGCGCTTTCGGCGCTTGAGACGCTCGACGCGGAGCAGTTGTACTCTACGGTCGCGCGGAACGATATTTCCATGTGCGGCGTTCTGCCCGCGTGTTTAACGCTTGCGACGCTTTCAAAGCGCGGCGAGTTGCACGCGGCGGAACGGGTTGGCTACGCGACGAGCGGCGCGGCGAGCGGAGACTTTGAACGCGTTGTCGGTTACGCAGGATATTTACTGGATTAATTGCGCGAACGGCGCGCGATAATGAGGAGCAGATTATGAAACGTTTATTTTCTATAACGATCCTGACGAGCGTTTTCGTCTGGTCGGCCCTTGCCGTCGCCGCCGATTCGTTGCGGCGCGACGTTGAAACGGTAACGCCTGGTAGCGCCGAAAGCGCGCCAATTGCGGAATCGATACCCTTTGCGGCGAAGGAAGCGCCTTTTCTTTCAGAGATATGGCGACGGGATTTTGCCGTTCCACCGCGCGCGTTTCGTCCGTTGCAAATCGTGCACGGACGCGATCTCACCGACCCGAAGACCGTCGAATATTTCCGCGATCAATGCGGCTTGGGCGGTCTCGTTGTGAACGTCGGCGGGGAAGGGTATATTCGTTCTGAGGAGAATTGGGCGCGCTTTTTACAAGGCGTGCGCAATCTCAAAGACGCCGGGATGCGCGTGTGGATTTACGATGAAGACGGGTATCCAAGTCTCTCGGCAGGCGGCGTTGTTTTGGAGAACCATCCCGAATTGCGCGCTAAGGAGCTCGCCTACGACCCGGAACATGACCCGCCGTTCTTTGTGCGCGACTGTTATGAGTTCACCCATTCAAGCAACAACGTCTTTCGTGCGCGTCGTTATCCCAATCCGCTCGATCCCGAGGCGACCAAGCGCTTCATTGACGTTACCCATCGCCGCTACCGCGATACGCTTAAGGATTTGTACGAATACGTCGAAGCGTTCTTTACCGACGAGCCTTCTATGATGGCGGCTAATCTTGGCATAATCCAAGAGGAGCACATTCGTTCGCGCGTTCCGACCGAAGATCCGCTTGATCCCGATAAGAAATGCGTGCCCGTCGTCTCCTGGTGCGACGACCTTGAAGATCGTTATCGCGAGGCGTACGGCGAGGATTTGCGTCCCCATTTGCAGTCCCTCTTTACCGGGGACGACGAGTCTGATAAGAAAGTGCGGCGACAGTTTTGGTCCCTTTTGGGGGAACTTGATCGCGAGCGCTATTACGGTCAGATTCGTGATTTTTGCCATGAGACGCCGAAAGGTCCCGTCGCGTCGGGACACACTCTCTACGAAGAGAATCTCATAATGCACGTTCCGCTCGACGGCAATAAGATTGAGATTCTCAAAACGTTCGATCTTCCGGGTATGGATATGCTCAATTCGGACCCAGTCGCGTATTATTACGGGTGCTGGGAAGCAGCGGCGTTTCCGTGCTCAGCGGCGAATTTCATCGGTAAGAGACGCGTTATGACGGAGATTAGCGATTTTTCGCAACTGAACGTCGGCGATCGCAAGCCGGTCGATTTAGCGACGATGGAAGCAGCTGCGGGCTGGCAGGCGTCGTTTGGCGTTACGGAGTTTACTCTGTACTACGGCATTGGCGGCGCGGAGTATCGCAACGAAGAGAGTCATCGCAACTATTGCCGCTTCGTCGGTCGTCTCAACGCGATTCTTCGCGACGCCGTTCCGGTACGACCAATCTTGCTCTACTATCCGATTGAGGAGATGCAGAGCGAGTTCAAGCCGGTTGCGGAGAAGTACGGCGTTTCGAACCAGTCGCAACGCGCGGGCGAGATCATTTCGTCCTTCGATATTATTGGCGCGGGGCTTTCTCGCATACAGACGTCTTTCTGCGTGATTGATCGTAAGACGCTCAAGAGTCTCACAACGACGCCGGAGGATCCAAAAGAGGCGGCGCGTTTGCGCGGCAAGTATCGCGGCGTGATTTTTCCTCGCCATTCGGATCCGATCGATTACGAATGGGCCGATCCAAATTTTAAAGAGTATCGCGCGTCCGAGGACGTTCCATTTGAGAAATGGGAAGACGTCGCGCGCGAATTGGGCGACTTTGCCGGTCCGCGCCTCACGCCGACTCCTGGGTATCCGAGTTGCATCGAGGGCGCGTTTGAACGAGAAGGACGTTATATCTTTGTCGTAACGAACGCCGTTCTTGAGCCTTGGCAAGGGACGTTCAAACTTACCGGCGTCGAGGGAACGGAATTTGAAACGGACCGCTGGACGCTACTTGACCCGAAGAGCGGCGCGATCGAGACCTTTGCGTCGGACGGTTCCGAGATACGCGCGGACTTCGCCGGTCGCCAAACGCTCGTCTTCGTCTCGCCGAAACGAAAGTAACGCCGGTTTTCTTACGGTTATGTTTGGGAAAAAGTCTTGACAAGAGGGCGTTTTCGAGTAGACTGAGAAGCAGTAAGTTTTGCTTGCGCGCCGGGGGCGAACTGGATTCGACTGGGCGGGTGAAGCGGGAATTGCGCGTCGAGGTTGATCGGTGGGCCTCGTTAAAAGCCGATTATAAAATTTCAATTGCCAATAACCAAATGGCTAT
>CADCOO010000034.1 GCA_902803085.1 uncultured Planctomycetota bacterium | reverse complement strand
GGCGACAAGAAGTTTTACATTTTTACGTCGCTTAACGAAGAAGAAGAAAGGCGCGTGGTCGAGTACGTCGCTAATCAGGATAAAGCGTCGTCTTCTTCTGGTCGCGGAGCGTCAAAAGCTTTTGTCGAAGAAGACAAGTCGTTTACGCCCCTTCCTCCGAAGCCGACGATTCCGACTGGCAAACTCCGCATTATCCAACCCGCTCGCGGTCGATTGTCCGAAGTCGACCAGACGGTGAGGACTCACCTAGACGTGAACGAGCTCGTCAACAACGTTCCCGTTTCGACGGTTCCGGTTGTAGAGCCGTCGAAAGAAGAGCCTTCTGTCGTCGTTTCGTCTGGTTCTGGCGACGTTGTAGGCGCGGCTGATGAAATTAAGAACGCCGAAACAGAGCCGACGTTGCCTTCTGCATCGGAATCTAACGTCGCTGGCGAGACGTCTGACAACGTTGTTCCTCCGGAGGACGCGGCTTCTCATGATGAGGACGTTACAAGCAACGTAGACCTGGAAGAGGACAAACGCCAAAGCCACGATGAGCAACACGAGACGGAAACGCAACCAGTTCCCGCTCGTGAGGCTGAAAAATCTGACGGACCTGAAACGAGACCTGAGATTAACGTTGATGGGACGGCTGGAACTGAAAAGAAGGTTCTCGACGGCAGCGCATCCCCTTCGACCGAGGAACAGGCGCCTGCCCCTTCGGCTCCCGTTCGAAAAGCTCCCTTGCACGACGTTCTTACGCGTCGCGAAGCCTCTGGTTCTTCCGTTGCGCCGAAAAACGACGCTCGAAGCGGTTCACGTCGACAGCGGGATCGCGACCGCGACTCAGGCGGTCGCCACGCCCCGAGAGGCGCGGAACCGCAGAAGCCGTTGCGTCCGGCGCCGGTAACGTCCTCGTTTATATCTCAGCTTGAGCAAGACGCTCAGAATATGTCGGCGATGGCGCCTCCGCCGCCAATGACGTCTTCGTCTGCGAATTCGCGCGTTCGCGTGCTTGGACAACCGCAACGCAAAAAGGACGATGCTGGCGATTCTACGAGGAACTTGAATAAGGGACACGAGGTTGCCGTACATTTGGCGCCTATGCCCGTTCAGCCTGTTAAAACTCCAAAGGTGGAAAAGGAGCCCGCCGCGCAGAAACCCGAAATGCGACTGACTCCCGAGGCGTTGCGTTCTGCGTCGGGCGGCGCTTCCGGGCCTCTCATGAAGCATCTTCGTTCGGCGACAGATCGAACGGCAAGTTCTGGCGGAGCTAAAACTGACCGTCGTGAGGGCGGAACGCGAAGCGGCGACTCGAGGTTTGGTCGCGGCGATCTCAACGAAGAACGCGAGCGAGGCGATAAAGGAAAGAAGAAGTCGGGACGCGATCGTGACGAAGGCTCGCGCGAAGATAAACGCGGCGCTAAAGTAAGGCGCGGCGGCAACGATCAGCGCTATCGTAGCGGGGAGGACGAAGACGATCGTTATTCCCGTAGTATGGGAACCCGTACGCGTCGGGATAAGACTGCGCGTACGGTCGTAACTGCTCCTCGTAAGAACGACGTCGTGATTGAACTACCTTGTACTACGCGGCAATTTGCCGAGGCGACCGGTCTGTCTGTAGCCGTCGTCATTAAGAAATTAATGGAATTTGAAGTCCTAGCGCCGCAGAATAGTCCTCTCGACGTCGACGTAATCAATCTCCTGATCGACGCGTTTGAACTTAAAGCGACGATTAAGAAAGAAGCGACCCTTGAGGAATTGTACGTCGACTCTGCGTACGACCAAGAAGACCCGCCTGAGACTCTTAAGCCGCGCGCGCCGGTCGTTACCTTCTTAGGACACGTCGACCACGGTAAAACGTCTCTGCTTGACCGCATTCTCAATCTTCACGTCGTTTCCGGCGAGAGCGGCGGCATAACGCAACATATTCGCGCTTATCAGATCGTTACCGAAGGCGGTCCCGTTACTTTCGTAGATACGCCTGGTCACGAAGCGTTCACCGCGATGCGCGCCCGCGGCGCCAATTGTACCGATATCGCCGTGCTCGTCGTTGCCGCAGACGACGGCGTCATGCCGCAGACGGAAGAGGCGATTAGCCACGCGAAAGCGGCGGGCGTGCCGATCGTCGTCGCGCTCAATAAGATGGACTTGCCGGGCGTTAATCCCGATAAGGTCGTTCAAGAGCTCGCGTCGAACGACCTCATGCCGAGCGAGTGGGGCGGCGACGTTGAAATCGTCCACACGAGCGCTATTACCGGCATGGGAGTCGATAAACTTCTGGAGACTCTGTTGCTCGTCGCGGAACTGAATGAACTGAAGGCAAATCCCGATCGGCCGGCGATGGGCGTCGTGCTTGAGTCGTCGTTGCAACAGGGCGAGGGCGTTTTGTGTAAGGCGCTCGTTCAAAAGGGTACTCTGCGTCGTGGCGACGTCGTTCTCTGCGGTTCCTCCTATGGGCGCGTTCGCGCTATGACCGACACGATGCAACCCAGTAAGCGTATCAAAGAGGCAGGACCAAGCTGTCCCGTAACTATTTCCGGACTTGACACTCCTCCGGAGGCCGGCAGTAAGTTTGTCGTGTTAGAAGACGTTACCGTAGCGCGCCAAATTGCGGAAGAGCGTCAGGCGCGTTCGCGTGAGCTTGAGCTTGCGAATTCACAGTCGCACGTTACTTTGGAAAGTCTCTTTGAACGTATTAAATCTGCGCGAACGGAACAGACGCTTAACGTCATTATTCGCGCCGACGTTCGCGGTTCCATTGAGGCGATTCGCAAAGAACTCGGCAAATTGGAGCACCCAGAGGTTAAAGTCAAGGTTCTTCAGGCGTCGGTTGGCGGTATTACGGAAGCGGACGTCCACTTGGCGGACGCGTCCGACGCGATTATCGTCGGTTTCAACGTCGTGCCGGAAGAAAACGCGCGCGCCTTAGCCGAAGCGAAAAAGGTTCAGATCAGGCGCTACGACGTTATTTATAAGCTGACGGAAGATATTCGAGCGGCGTTGGAAGGCATGCTCAAGCCGATTGAGCAGGTTAAAGAATTGGGACGCGCCGTCGTTCAGCGCGCGTTCAACATAAGTCGAGTTGGCGTCATTGCCGGCTGCCGCGTAATATACGGCGTCATCGAACGCGATTGCAAAGTTCGCGTTATTCGCGACAGCCGTATCATAGGCGATTACCCGCTTGAAACGCTCAAACGCGAGAAAGACGACGTGCGTGAAGTTCGCGAAGGTTATGAGTGCGGTATGAAGCTGAAGAACTTTAACGACGTCAAAGAAGGCGACGTACTCGAAGCGTATAAGATAGAAGAAGTCGCGCGCTCCTTCGACGAGACTTCCGGTCGCTAGGAGCTTGCGACCGACGTTATGAATAGGAAAGGATTGTTATGGCGTCAAGACGAGCTTTAAAAGCCGCTGAAGCGATTAGGAAAGTAGTTGCAACGGCTATTTTGACCGATATTAAAGATCCTCGCGTCCAACACGCGACGATTACGAAGGTTGAAGTTTCGCCGGATATGCGGATTGCCAAAGTTTTTTTTATGACGACGGGCGGCGAGGCGAAGGAACGTCTCATTCAGCAAGGTCTTCGTAGCGCGGCGGGCTATCTTCAACAGAAGTGCGCGAAACGCATAGAAACGCGCTACACGCCTACGTTGATATTTGAAGTCGACAAGGGTGTGAAAAACCTTGTTGCGATAACGCAGATTCTTGCCGAAGAGCGTTCACAACGCGAAGCGGAATCGGGCGTCGCCGAGGCCGAGCCAGAAGACGAAGAAGACGCGGACGAAGAGTTGGACAAATCGGAAGAGGACGAGGATTCGCGCTCAGACGAGTAACGTTCTAGCGATATGACTTCTCGTCTTTCAAGTAAACGTATTAACCGATAGGAATAGCGATAGAAAAATGGTTTCGCGAGCCAAAGACGTCAAAGCCTTAAATAAACATCTGCTGAAGCGATACTCGAGCGCAAAAACGCTTACGTCGAGCGATAGAAAGTTGCTCGACATACTCGTGTACGCGCTTTTTTTGGAGAATGGCGACTTTGAACGGGCGCTTGAATCTTTCGACCTTCTAGAGCGGTATTTTATTGATTGGAATGAGATTCGCGTCGCCAAGGCGGAAGAAATTTCCGAGGTAATCGGCGAATACAAGGGCGCGGTTCGCGACGGCGAGCGGCTGAGACGACTATTACAGTCGATTTTTGATCTCACATTCCGATTCGATCTGGAGGAGTTTCGTACAAAGGGCGTTGAGTCGCTTGTGCAATTTCTCGACGCAATCCCTTATTCGACGCCCTTCATGCTTGACTTTGTGCGATTCTTTGTCTTTGGGGAGAACGTTCTTCCGTGTTCCGAAGGTATGTTGCGCGTTTTGCGAGCGTTGAATTTGGTTGAGGTTCAGGGAGAAAGGGAAGTCGCCGTTCTTCCTCAGAAGCGTTATCCTTACAAAGATCTTTCTGAATTATTCGTCGTTCTCTTTCAATTTGGCGTGGATTTAATGAATCCTGAAACGCGCCCCGACGCTCTCAAGTTTCTCGAGTCCTTTGATAAAGCTGCGACCTCTCGCTCTACCGAGCCGTTGGTTGCGTCCAAATGGCCGTCTGATCCGCGCGAGATTGCAAGACTTCTCAGTCATAAGGAAAAAACGCGAAAGAGCCCGTCGACCCTCAAAGACGACGTTAAAGCCGAGGCTAGTAGCGACGATGAAGATGAACGTGAATCGTACGATGAACAAGACGAATCGACGATGGAAGTCGGCGAGACTATCTTGACGATGACCAGCGAGTCCGTTTCGTCGACGACCGTTCCCGAGGAAGCCGCGCCAAAACCAAAACGTCGCGTTCGCGTTAAGGACGAATTGCCAGAGGACGGCGCCAAGAAGGCGACGTCTATCCGCGAATCGAAAGGCGACGACGAAGCGAAGCTTTCTCATCGCGCCAAGTCCAAGGTCGAAAAGCGCTCTGCAGAAAAATCTGTCGTGGACGTGCGCGAGGTTGGAGCTGAACCGGCTGACGTTGCGAACGAATCTCAAGAAGTCGCTAAGCCTAGCGCCCCTGCGTCGAAACAATCTCGCTCTAAGAAGCTCGAGCCGACGCCGTCTCACACGGAGCTTCCGGACGTTAAGTCTGCGCCTGGTCAATCAGAAGAATCAGAACCGGACAAGCTAAAGAAACGCGCTGTGAAGAAAGCCAAGAATGTCGAGGTCGCAGAGGGGGCGGTCGCGTCCAAGTCTGTTAGCGTGAAAAAAAGCGCGGCGAAAAAGTCTAAGAGCTCCGTCGTAACGAAGAAGGTCGACGCTGACGTAACTTCTGCGGCGACGTCGGTTGAATCTGAGTCGGCGCCTGCTAGCGGAAAGGTCGCTCAAACAGGAAAGAAGAAGACAAAGCCGGTCGCCGACGGCGCTGCAAGCAAGCCCAAAACCGTCGCGGCGGTCGAGGAACCTGGCAAAGAAGTTAAAGCTTCAAAACGATCTGCGCGCGGCCCTAAAAAGGCTAGCGTTGTTGAAGAAGCCGAATCAACCGTCAAGGCCAAGAAGAAGACCGTTAAACACAACGTCGCGAAAGTTAAGGATTCGCAAGCCGAACCTCCCGACAACGTACCCGCAGAGGCCAAGAAGAAGCGCGTTCGAAAGGTTGCGAGCGTCGCCGATTCTGCTGCCTCTACGAAGGAGCAAACGCCCGTCGTTAAGGAATCGGCTGCCCCAAAAAAGAAAAGGGTTAAGTCCAAATCCGGTCAAGACGACGAGTTGAAGATACAGGAAATACAACAGAAAAAACCACGTTAAATCGAGCCCGCAACGATTAATCGGTCGTATTGGCGAGTTCGAACGAGATTTCCAGTGGGAGTCTTAGATAGAATCCGACTATATACGTCTGATCAATTGAGCAACCCTTGTTGGGAATCTCGTAACGCGACGGTATAATAACGCGCGGCGAAGCGAGTACTCCAATTTTTGTCGAGCTTCGCAGAGTCTACGTTTATGCATTTTTAATTGCGAGGAGATTTATGTCTGGACATTCCCATTGGGCTGGTATTAAGCACAAAAAAGCATTGATTGACGCTAAACGCGGTAAGGAGTGGAGCAAGGTAGCGAAATCGATCATTATAGCGGCTAAACAAGGCGGCGGTAATCCCGACGATAATATTCGTTTGCGCGCGGCGATCGCGGAAGCGCGCGCGGTGAATATGCCGAAAGACAATATTACGCGCGCGATCAAGCGCGGTACCGGCGAACTCGATCCGGTCGAATATGAAGAAGTGCTCTATGAAGGTTATGGTCCTAATGGAATCGCCGTTATGGCGGCGGGACTTACCGACAATCGTAATCGAACCGCTCCGGAAGTACGCAAAATCTTCGAGGTTTGCGGCGGCAAGTTGGGACAGTCGGGTTGCGTGGGCTGGAACTTCGATAAAAAAGGCGTAATTGAAGTCGAATCTGGTGAGAAAGGCGAAGAAGAAATGATGGATTTGGCGATCGAGGCAGGCGCCGACGACGTTGAAACCCTCGAAGACGCCTATAAGATTATGTGCGCGCCGGAAGCGTTTGACGCGGTTCTCGAGTACCTCAATGGCGTCAATATTCAACCCCTTCATGCGGAGATTACCTACGTTCCTCGCGACGCGATGGTAATCGACGACGTAGCCGTTGCGCGCAAGGCTATTAAACTTACCGAGGCGCTCGACGAACACGAGGACATTCAGAACGTTTCGGCAAACTTCGTCATTGCCGACAGCATTATGGAGCAACTTGAAGAATAGAAGAGGGACCTATTAGTTAGTCTCTTCATTTTGAGTTTTGTGAGATCGCTGACCGTTGGCGTTTGGCGATCTCTTTTTGTTACTTTTCGAAAATACTTCCACGAGACAGCTACGCATGACGTCGGCGCCCCAAAATTTGTTTCCACGCACCCAGAACGCGCCTTTGGTTCCAATCTTCCTGGCGGTCGTCGTCGGTATCTTGGTTGACGCGGCGTTTTCACCTGGTCAAAGCCGCTGGCTACTTCTTTTGACTTTTTCTTGTCTTACCTTTATTACGACAAAAGCAACGGCGTTTTTTCTTCAGCTGCGACGTCCTGAGACCCGCTACTATTTTGACAATTGTCCGTTCCTGTTCAAATGGAACGTTGCTAATTGGACGCTCCATTCGATCTTGTTCGGAGGCGCGTGGCTATGGCTTATTGTTGTTTGCCTTGCCGGATGGCGACATGATTCTTACTACAATTACTATCCCGAACGTGAAATAGGCTTGCGTATTCCAGAAGAGGGCGTCGCTTCTATTGTTGAACTGCGCGTGTTGAAGACGGCGACGCTCCACCGCTCAAAGTTACAAAACACAGTTTACGGCGAAGAGATTTCGACGACTTTCCTTGCTGAAATATTGCGCGCGCAAAACGGTGGAGTATGGGAAGAATATTCGGGTCGCGTTGCGACGACGATAGGAGGCGACGCTCGTTTTCTTCACGTCGGCGACGTTATTCGCGCGCCGGGGCGATTTGGTCGCCCCAAGGCGCCCGATAATCCCGGCGATTTCGATAGGCGCTTCTATTACCGCGCTCAACGGACGTTAACTGCTTTCTATGTTGAGAACAGCGAGCAAATATCGCTCCTTGACGTTAAACCCAGTTTGAAATATCGTTTATTAAGGCGTTTTGAGTCCGTACGTTTGAGCGCTGTTAACGTACTCCATAGAGAACTTAGCGGCCGCAACGCGTCGGTTGCCGTTGGCATGACGTTCGGGTTCCGTAACGACGTCGACGATGAAACGAACGAATCTTTCCGTCGTACGGGCACAATCCATTTACTTGCCATTTCAGGTCTCCACGTAGCGTTGGTAATAGGCGCCTTCGTTTTTTTACTGCGACGCTTCGGTGTACCGACCTTCCTGATCAGCATTTTGACGATTGCGCTGGTTATTTTCTATCTTGAATTGACGGAGATTCGCACGCCGATAGTTCGTGCTAGTTTTTTAACGATCGTTTATTGCGTCGGCGTGCTGATTCATCGTCGCGGCGTTATGCTCAATACGCTCGTAGCGGCGGCGATTGGATTGCTTTTTTGGAATCCTTGCGAACTCTTTCAAATGGGCGCGCAACTTTCCTTTTTGGCGACGGGCGTTTTTTTGTGGCTTGATCCACAGTCGATTTACGATAAATCGCTTAGCAACGACGAACGTTGGCGGGCCGTTAAGGAACGTCGCCGCCAAAAGCTCAGTCGCCAACAATCCCAAAAGCAACCGAAGACGGCTCAAGATTTATCTATTTTCGATCGTTTTGTTGGTTTACATTTAAAGCCTCTAACGCTGAGGTTTGGAAAGTGGTTTTGGGAGAAGTTTCGCGCGCTTTTCAAAGTTGGCTTAATTATTTGGTTGGTTGGCGCGCCGCTTATTCTGCGTTCGACGAATCTTTTCACGCCAATTGCTATTATTGCGAATCCCTTAATATGGATACCTGCGACGTTTTCACTTCTCTCGGCGTTCATTTTGGCTTTCGTCGGGGTAGCGGCAGAATGGTCGTCGACCTGTTTTGGCTGGCTCGTTCCTTTTTTGAGCTTGATCTGCAACGCCTTTTTTGACGTCTTTCTGAGGACGCTTGACTCAATGGCGTCGTCGCGCTGGGGCGCCGTTCACGTTCCTACGCCCAGCTCGTGGGCCCTTTGGATTTTTTACGCGCCCTTAATTTGGGGAACGCTTTTTCCGCATAAACGTCCGTCGCGAGCTATTCTGGCGTCATTGGTTATGCTTCTCGCGTCGGCTGTTATCATAACGCACCTTTGCAACACGATTCAAAATGCGCGTAGCCAAAGATTGCAATTGAGCGTTTTTTCAGTGGGACATGGACTTGCCATTCTCGGCATTCTTCCCGACGGTCGCACCTTTTTATACGATTGCGGCAGTATGACGAATCCCGATCGAGCGGCGGAGATTGTCGCTAAAAATCTTTGGGACGCAGGTAAAAGACAGATTGATCTCGCGATTATCTCGCACGCCGATTTCGATCATTACGGCGGATTTGAACATTTGATGAAACTCGTGTCCATTAAGAGAGTTTGCGTGTCGCCTTCCATGTTCAAAAAGGAAACGAAGAAGTTGAATGAACTCCATGATCTCCTTTTGAAAAATGGCGTTCGAATCGACGAGGTCGTTGGAAAGAGTGATTTGTCACGGTTAGGATTTAGCGAGTTTGTCGTTTTACATCCGACGTTGGAAGAGGACGGCAATCCTTTCAGCGAGGAGACGAACGCCAACAGTATTGTTCTGTCTTTAACTTTTTTAGGACGTCGTTTTCTTTTCCCGGGCGATCTCGATACCGACGAAGCGTCATTTTTGGGGACGCCTCCTGAGAAATACGATTTAGTTTTAGCGCCTCATCATGGTGGAAAAACAGTCAACTTCCGAGATTTCTATGACTGGAGCAATCCAGAATGGGTAGTCATAAGCGGGGGTTCATTTTTACGAAGTCCGACGAGCGAAAAGACGCTTCGAGACGAAGGACGCTACGTTGTTCATACGAACGACGAAGGCGCGGTTCAAGTGACAGTCGAACGCGACGAAGGAACGCGTAGCTCCGGCGTAGGTAAAATGACGATAGGCGCCTTTCGCACGCATCGAGTAAGCGCGTTTCCTTCGATTCAGCCGTAACAGGACGGTTCTGTCGCCTGCAGTTTGCAAGCGTCTAGAATTTAAAGAGTTTCCGCAAAGCTTCAACAAGCCTCGTTTCTGCGTTGTTCTGCGACGCGTCGCGTAGCGAGACCGTCGGCGAGTGTAGCAACTTATTGACCAGGCGATCGAATGCATAACTGATCTCTTCTCGCGTGTGGTCGTCGCATTGAATTTTGTTAAATAGTCGTTCAAGCTCCGCCTGCTTGACGTCGTTCCAACTGTTTCGCAACGTTTTGATGGCGTCGATCGATTTTCGCGCATTGACGTCGCCCATGCACTTTTGCGCCTCTTCGTCGACAATTTTGGTTGCTTTTGGAATCTCTTTGTCGCGCAACTCCCTGTTATGCGAACAGACGGCTTCCAGATCGTCGACGGAATAGAGAAAGACGTTGGGACGTTCGCCAATTTTAACGTCGACGTTACGTGGGACCGCAAGGTCGAGAATAAAGAGCGGACGTCCATTTTTCCTTCGTCGTTCTATTCCAAGATAGTCGTCGTACGTAATAACCGGCTCGGTCGCTCCCGTGGCGCAAACGGCAAGGTCGGCGTCGATCATCGCTTCGAGTCGATCGCTCCATTCTATTCGGGTTCCTCCCCAGCGTTCAGCAAGATTTTGCGCTTTTTCTGCGCTTCGATTTACAACTCGAATCGATTTTGCGCCGTAGTCAACGAGATACTTTAGCGTTTCTTCTGCCATTTCGCCGGCGCCAAGAAGAAGGGTATTCTTGTCGTCGAGTTTTTCGAATATGTTGAGTACAAAGTCGACGACAGCGACGCTTGGCACGCTGACGCGTCGTCGAAAGATTTCCGTTTCGACGGATATTCGCTTTGCCGTCTTGAACGCCGCTTGGAACGCGTTATTAAGAATCGGTCCTGTCGAATTTGTTTTAACCGCGATTTCATAAGCGCGCTTTAGTTGCGACAAGATCTGCGGCTCGCCCAGTATCATACTGTCCAGACTTGACGCAACAGAGAAGAGTCGCTTAATGGCGTCGAGTTCATCAAAGCGCTGGAAATAAGATTG
>CADCOO010000033.1 GCA_902803085.1 uncultured Planctomycetota bacterium | reverse complement strand
TAGAGAGGAGCTTATTTCCGAATAAAATCAAACGCCGTCCGAACGCATAGGCTCGGACGGCGTTTTTGCGCTGATTGGGAAGGGCGCTTATTCTACGATAAAGGTTCGAGTCGTCGTCGCGGTTTTATCGCCGCGGGTCGCGACGATTTCGACGATCGTCTCGCCCTCTGGCAGGTCGAGCTGTTTCTTAAAGAATCCGTCTTCGTCGACGGGAACCTTGTCGCCGTAAACGGTAACTTCGGCGCCGGGCGACGTGACGCCGTAGAGTTCATGGAGAACGGGACCGATCGGCGCGACGGACCGGTCTTCCGGATAGGTTTGAACGACGAGGCGCAGTTCCCCGGTCGCGTTTTCGATCTCCTTGACGATTTCGCGTCGCGTTTCATTAATGACGTTGAAATCCAGCGTCGTATGACGTAGATCGGGCGCGACGCGATGGGCGAGCTCCATGGCGCGCGCTTTCGGATCGATAAACCATGCTTTTTCCGGATCGCTTTCCTCTTTAATCTTGGCGACGCTCGCTTCGAGAAGTTTCAAATACTCGTAATCTTCGACGCTTTCGCGCTGAATTTCCCAACGAACGGAATCGAGCGGTCCGTTTTCTCCAGGATAGACGATATAGGCGTCGCCGGGCGCCCACTGCTTTTGCGGCGGTCCAAAGGGATCGACGCTCCAGTAGTTGTATCCCCAATGGAGGAATCCTACGAGATTCTCGGCGTAGTTGACCCAGTGTAGCGTTCGCACGCGCGCGCCTGGCAAGTCCATAAAGCGGTTCGGATAGGTCGATCCGAACGGATGACAGCAGATGTAGTACCAGAATTCTCCCTTGTCGCGTCGCGCTTCAAATGCGGATCGCCATCGATCGAAGTGGGATAGTTTCGGGACCCAGACGTCGAGTTTGTCTTCGAAATGGGTCGATTCAATCGCGTCGATCTGCTTGAGTTCCGGTTCAATTGCGCGCACTTTATCGGACGCCGCGCGCCATGAGTCGACGTCGGGAATATAGGGCTCGTCGGCGATGTGAATCATGGCGCGATCGAATTCGCCGCGTTTGCGCAGCAGGTCGCAGACCGCCTTGAGGGACGGTTCGAGCCATTCGTCGATACCGACCGTAACGTTTTCGCCCTTCTGCTTGTCGAAGACGACGGCGTTCGAGAACGCGACGACGTGATCTTCTCGATTGATCCCGCCGATATGCTCCAGTTCAATTCGATCGGTAACGCCGTACTTCTTACCGAGGTCGAGCATTTTTTCGAACCGACTGAAATCGAAGCTCCATTTTCCGTTTTCGTCGCGCGTCGCGGAGACGAGTCGATCGGAGTCGGGCGCCCAGTCGACGAGAATAACGTTCTGACGATGCTCCGCCATGTCCTTGAAATACTTCTCAACGACGCTCCAGAAGGCGTCGGACCACACGTCGACGTTATGATACTTCGCAATGTAGTTTGGAAACCACCAGTTCGTCAAGTACATGTGTCGCGCGTCGGAAAGCTCGAAGGGGAAGACGGTCAGTTCGACGGTAAGTTCCGTCTTGACGGCGCCGCCGTCGAAAGTCAGCGCGCCGCGATAGAGGTCGGCGGGCGTTCCTTTCGGCACGTAGAAGGTAATCCACGCGGTTTGAGTCGCGTTCGGCTCAAGCTGAAGTGTCGCGCGATCGTATAGAACTTCGGGTAGATCGCAGGGCGCTTCATGAGTAATAATCGATTCCGCGCGCGGCGTATTGTGTTCGATAGGGACGGTTCCGAGAACGCGAATTTGAATATTCTCTGCCGGAATAACGGTTCCGCTCTTTTCGCCGACGAGTTCGGCGGCAGAGATCTCGAGCGCGTCGATTTTGACGTCGGCTCGCGCGGCGATTTGCGCGGCTTCATATTCGTTGGCGGCTGCGGCGAGCGTTATGGTCGACGTGGCGTCGGACTCGACTGGCTCGGCGTTGGGAAAGATTTTTTCGCAGACGTCGACTTGCCAGAGTTCGAGCTCGTCGGCGCGCGCGGTCGTAGCGACCGCGCCGAGAAGCGCGAGCGTAAAAAGTGTGAAAGAAAGGATGCGAATCTTCATGGCTCTGATCTCCAGGCGCTGTTTGACTGATTACGGCGCGATACTGCGCACGACTTGCTCTTATTGTAAAAAGCAAATTAATCGTTTCAAGCGGCACAATCCGGACGGAGGGTTTTTTTCACGCGATTAGCGAGACGCGCCCCCCTCGCGCGTTTGAAAGTTTCGCGTATAATGAAGCTAGTGTTTACAGGCGCGCGCCGCCTACGAACGACGCGTTTACCACGACAACTCAGCCTTGTCGATCGATCGACGAGCTAGGAAGGAATGAACGATGACCGTTGAGCGATATCCGCATTTGAAAGCAGAAGACCCGGAAGTTTACGAACTCATCCAAAAACAGGCGCAAATGGAATGCTCGACGCTCAAAATGATCGCGTCGGAGAGCTACGCGTCCTTCGACGTCTTGGAGGCTTGCGGGTCGATCTTTACGAACAAATACGCGGAAGGCTATCCGGGCGCGCGCTATTACGAGGGGAACGAGTTCGCGGACGCGTTGGAGAATCTCGCGATTGAGCGAGGCAAGGCGCTCTTTGGATGCGAGCACATGAACGTTCAACCGTATTCCGGCTCTCCGGCGAACGCGGCGGTCTATCGCGCGTTGCTTAGTCCGGGCGACAAGATTATGGGCGTTCCGGTCTCCGACGGCGGGCACCTCACGCACGGGTGGAAGGTGAGCTTTTCGGGCAAAGATTATCTCCAGATTCCGTACCGTCCGAATCAAGAGACGGGTCGACTCGATATGGCGGAAGTTCGCAAGATTGCGCAGGCGGAACAGCCGAAAATGATTTGGGTCGGCATGAGCGCGTACCCGTTCAAGCTCGATTACGCGGCGTTCGCGGAGATTGCGGAAGAGGTCGGCGCGTATCTGGTCGCCGATATTGCGCACATTAACGCGCTGATTATCGCGGGCGTTCATCCGGATCCGGTTCCGTACTGCGACGTCGTAACGAGCACGGCGCACAAAATGCTACGCGGCCCGCGCGCCGGGTTCATTATGTCGAAGGTTGAAGACCGCTTCCATGAGAAATATCACCCGACGAGCAAATGGAATCTCGCGCAACTGGTCGATCGCGGCGTTTTTCCGACAATGCAGGGCGGTCCTCACCTTCACGCGATCGCCGGTATGGCGTGCGCGTTCAAGTACGCGCAGACGGCGGAGTTTAAAGAGTACGGCGCGCAGATCGTCAAGAACGCGCAGGCGCTGTGCGCGGAATTGGAAGCGTTAGGACGTCCGATCGCGGGCGGCGGTACGGAGACGCACCTCTTCCTGCTCGACTTCCGCAAGGACGAGTTTACTGGCAAGGACGCGGCTCAGGCGCTTTCGAAGTGCGGAATCATAGCGAACTTCAACATGGTGCCGGGCGACACGCGTCCTCCGGCAAAGACGAGCGGCGTTCGTTTGGGCACGGCGGCGCTGACGAGCGCGGGCATGAAAGAGGAAGACATGAAGAAGGTCGCGGGCTGGATCGACGAGGTCTGCAAGCATATCGTCTCGAACGACGTCGACGCGGTAGCGCCGCGCATTCGCGGCGAGATCGCGGAATTCTGCAGCGGATTCAAGTTCCCCGGGATCACGGAATAAGAGCGTTGATACGTAGAGACTTAGGTTAGGGAATCGACAGTCGACGCGTCGCCGGCTGTCGGTTTTTTGTAAGGATGGCAAGAGATAATGGATGCGAATACGATTAAATATGATTTGGAGACCCCGCTTGAGGACGTAAAAGCTGGAGCGGCGGCGAATCGTCCGGCGGCTATTTTCGAGCTGGCGAGTCGTTATCATCATGGCGACGGCGGAGTCGAGCGCGATACTCGGAAAGCGGCGCAACTTTTTGAACGCGCCGGCAAGATGAAGTACGCCAGAGCCTGGAACTCGCTCGGCTTGTGCTACGAACGCGGTCTTGGGGTCGCGCCCGACCTCGCCGCCGCCGCGCGTTGCTACCGTAAGGGAGGCGAGCTCGGCGACCCTACGTCGTTGTGTAATTTGGGAACGTGCTATTTGAAAGGGGACGGCGTCAAAAAGAACCCGAAGTCGGCGTTTCGTTTCTTTCAGAAGTCGGTGAATTTAGGGCACAAGAACGCGCTTGTCAATCTTGCGTACTGCTACCAGAACGGAATTGGCGTCGACAAAGACTACGCGGAAGCAATACGTTGTTACGAGCTTGCGCTCGCCGAAAATATTGGCGAAGCGTACGTGAACTTAGCGTGGATGTATCAGGAGGGGCAAGGAGTCGAGGTCGACTATGCGAAATCGATAGAATTGCTTGAAAAGGCGGTTGAACTCGAAACGCCGGTCGCTAGCCACAATCTCGCGCGATTCTATCGCGACGGACTTGGCGTCGAGCTGAACTACGAGCGCGCCGCCGAACTCTACCATCTATCGATCGATCGCGGTTTTGACGGTTCCTACTACTCGCTGGCGGAACTGTACGAAAACGGGGTCGGCGTTCAACGCGATTTCGTTAAAGCGCTGGAGCTCTATCGCGAGTCGGCGACGCGCGGCGAGGAACGCGCGCTTCGTAGGTATCGAGAACTTAGCAAATACATTTCAACGAGAACCGACCGCGCGATCGTCGGCGCCGACGAGCACGACGAAGCGAGCGGGCTCGTCGTACAGTCGATTCTTAACGCTTCGGCGCCGTCCGACGTTACGGTCGACGAAATAATTACCGAGGAATTTAAGGACGTCGCCGACGACGATCAGGAATAAGGAGAACAATTGTGAAGAACGACGACGAATTAAAGGTAACGATCGCGGGCGATTTCAACGCGGACCCGCAGTGGCTGGTCGCCGACGCCGAGAGCGCGAACGTTTCGTGTCGACGCGAGACTCCGGTCGACGATTTCATTGCGCTGGAGGATCGCGCCGGCCGCGACGTGGGGATGGAAATGACTCACGATTCCGAAGACGGACAATTTCAAACGCTTGTGAACGACGCGACGAGTCGGCTCTTTATTCGGAACGACGAAGATTGAAAGTTGCGCGCGAACGCTAGGTTGTAGCGAGTCGACACGAGAAGTCGCATTTGTCGCAACGCGCGCCGCATTGCGGAAAGCTTGCGGGGGCGAGTCGCGCGAGTTCGAGGATCATTTCGGCAAAACGTTCGGACGTACCAACGCACCGCGCGCGGCGATAGGTCAAGCCTAGCGTTTCGCAGGTCGCGCGCAGTTCGACGTCGAGATCGTAGACCGTCTCCATATTCTCAAAGAGAAAACCGATAGGAACGACGATTACGCGTTTGAGCGCGGGTCGTCGTTTTTTGTATTCTTGCAAAAAGAGATTAACGTCGGGCTCGAGCCATGGCGTCGCGGGCGATCCGCTTCGACTCTGAAAGGCGAGGGCGGCGTCGATAGCGCGCGGGTTGAGTTTGGCGAGCAGATCGGGCGCTAGTTCGGAATCGAGCGCCATTGGAGCGAAAGGGGCGTCTTCGTCCGCAACGTCGTTCGCGCCCCCTCCGAACGCGGGCGCGTGGAGGATGGCGCGGAGAACAAAGTTGCACGCGGTAACGAGTTGGTCGCGATATCGCGCGGGCGCGGCGTCGAAAGTTGGGGTCGAATGCGCGGTGAAGAGGAGTAGGCGTTCGTCGCGCGAGTCGGCGAAGGGCGCGGATTCAAGCTCGTCCCATGCGAGCGCTTCAAGAATGGCGTCGGCGAGCGCGCGGCGGAACGGCGCGAGGTCGAAAAAGGGGGGCGCAAAGGTTAGGGGAGGCGCCGAGTCGACGTTCGCTAGCGCGCGCGACGCTTCGAGTCGATAGCGCAGACAGACGCCGCCAGGTCCGAACGCGGAACCCGGCAGGACGAGCGTCGAGCGCCTCTGATCGCGCGCTAGATTTTCGATCGCGTCCGAGAGCATAGGCGGCGCAAAGAGATTGCCCCAGTAGATTCCAGGCGCGTTCGCACGATCGTCGAGCGAGGCGCGCAGTCGTTCGAGAAAGACCCGGCATTCGCCGGAAAGAGGACTGCGCCCGCCAAACGCCTCGTATCGCGCGCGCACCGACGCGAGTCGCGTTTCCGGAATCCCCCTGCCGCCCGTAACCGCTCTCAAAAACGGCTCGATCTGATCCGGCGCTTCCGGCGCTCCGTAGGAGACGAGGAGAATTGAATCGAAGGGAGGAAGGGATGGGGACGCGGTCATAAACGCAAGCTCCGAAAGGCGTGTGGAAAACGAACAACGCCCCCATTGTACGCTCGGAGGAAACAAAAGCAAGACGCCGAGCGTTATAAACGCGCGGCGTCTTGATCTGGGGGCGAACTCATCGCCTTCAACGTTTACGCTTTTGGCTATCGGCTCGATAGCGCGCTCCGATTTACGCGTCCTATCTTGAAGCGTTTGTGCGGTAGATAGGGGACGGCGCGAGATAGGAACGCGCTTTGACCATTGCTAAGCGCGCTAGCCGTTCCTCGCGAGTTACTTTCGCTTGCGCTTTCCGGCGAGCTTACTCTTGCGGGTTTTTACGCTTGCGCTTACTTTGCGAGATTTTTTAGGGGAATTAGATTCCGTTCTCTTGGTAATGCGGCCGTGGTCGAATTTTAGCCCCAGTTCCTTCGAGTACTGCGAAACCATCTCTCTCGTAACGCCTAGCTCGTTTCCGATCTCCTGGAGGGTCATGCGACCTCCCCGTTTGATGATTTCCTTCATTTTCGCAATGCGATTGCGTTTCCTGACGAACATCGGGCTGTTGGAGACGTTGCGTCGAAGAATCTTTTTAATGAGTTCAGGACGTTCCTTTCCTATTTGCTCGAGCGCTTCTCGTTTTTCATCGAGAGTCAAACATAGCCCCATAAAGAGAGCGGTTCGGCTAATCGTTTTAGCGCTTTCAAGCCTTTCAAGAACCTTTTGGTAACGTCGCTTACGAGTAACGTCCTTTACGTTAAGTTCGAAGTATTTCGCGATTCCGAGAACGGTCTCGTAGGGCATATTAAATTCTTCCGCTACTTCTTGGCGCGTTTTGACGCCGAGCGCGCGGCGCACCATTTCGAGCTTTTCGTACTTCTCCTTATATTTCACCGGAATCTTCATTTTGTTACCTTATCGTTGGAAATCTTCTTCCATGGCGCGCCTTGTTATTAAGCGCGAGTTCTAAGTTGGGAACGCGCTTCCTTGGAGGAGGGCTCTGAATAAAAACGGCGCCATTCGTCTGAACGACGCCACTAGAAGCGTTTCTACAAACGGAAATTTTAGCGTTTAGAGACCAGGTCCGCTCCCGCGCGTAGCGTTGATCTTGTGCGGGGTCAGATCGACTTCTCCTTCGAGGGCGAGCGTAATATTTTTATCGCCGCCTTCTGGAATGGTAACGGCGAGTCCGGAGGAGTTAATATCGCCGTACTTCACGGGCAGTTCGTGCACGACGCTCTGTTCCGGAACCGGCTCCTTGCCCGCGCCGTCGGGATCCGCCGCGCGACGTTTCGATTCCTCGAAGGACATTATGCCTTCCGTACGATCCTTGGAGACGGAGATCATATAATCGCCAGGATAGGCGCCGTCGCCCGGCGCGGACGTCGTCAGTTTAAATTTGCCCGTCGCGTCGGTAACAGCCGTCGCGCTTGCGGACTTCTCGCCAAACGTTTTCGGCGCAAAGATAACCGTCGCGCCCTCGACCGGCGACCCGTTGAGCGTAACGACTCCCTCCGCGTCGACAAGTCCGGCAAGGCGCGAGCCCTTGCACCCGAGGCACGCGGCGCACGCCGCTAAAAGCGCAGCGATCGCTATATGCGCATAAATTCGCATTCTCTTCAACCTCTTTAATGTTGTTTTCCAAAAAGTCGGCGCGCAAACTACGGTTGCGCGCCGAACCGATTGCAATAGCTCGTGGTCGCGACGTTCGAATTAAAGCTGTACGTTCGTCTCGCCGCAACTCATCGTTCCAAGCGCGCCCCAAACGCCAAACGTCGACGGACCCGACTGCGAACCCCAGTACTTATACCAGCCCGCTAGACCGCTCGTACCTGCCGTTTCGCAGTTAATCGTGTCGCTAATAAAACGAACGCTGCCGTCAAACAAGCCGGCGTTTACGCCGCCGGAGTGATTGCTCGTCGGAGGCAAATACGTCGCTTCCTTGAGGTTGGGATTGCCCGTGCACGTCGGCGCGTTCGGAGGCAGAACCGTCTGGAAGAAGGCAGCGTTCCACGAATAGTAGAACGCATACTTGCCAAACCCGCCCACCGTCGAGTTGCCAGCGACGTAATCGCCGTTCGCGCCGCGCAACGCCATGCACGCGTTCGGCAGAATCGACCACGCGCTCTTGCCCGTGACGGCGCCGCCCTTGACGCGATTGAATTCCGTGTTTTCATTTCCCGGACTGCCGCAACGCTCGCTCATCGCGATCGTGTTGCTCGTGCCGTCGGTAATCGCGCTCAACTGGTAATGTCCGCCGCCCCAGTCGGTCATGCGCCACGGGTCGTAATTGGCGGTGCGCTGCTTCATGCCGAACGCCGAACGCTGATTGCCCCACCAGCCGTACTGCTGATTGACGTAGTCCGCCTCGCTAAAGCAATAGCTTGCCGGCGTGGGTTCGCTTTGACCAACCCCGCCCGTTTGTCCGTCGGAGGGACAGATGAAACCGGGAATAACGCCATGCCAGCAGTCGGCGTTGTCATAAGGACTCATGTTCGTATTCGTGATCATCGTCGCGAAGATCGCGGTATAACGAGCGTTTTGCTCCATAAAGGGCAACAGGCCAATGAACGCCGTGCAGTTGCAGTACGGACCGTGACCGTGAGCCGGTAAGACTTTATTCGTATCGTTGTAGTTGTGAATGGCGAGGCAGAGCTGTTTGAGATTGTTCGTGCACTGCATTCTACGCGCCGCCTCGCGCGCCGCCTGGACCGCCGGTAGGAGTAGTCCGATTAAAATGCCGATAATGGCGATTACTACGAGGAGCTCGACGAGCGTGAAGCCGCGTCTGGTCTTCCCCCCGCTTAGTTTAACATTATTCATCTTGAAAACCTTCCTTACAAGCTACTACAATTGGAATCGCGGTCGCGACTCGGAAACCTATAAACAATATAAAACCCAAGCGTAGCGGTCGCCGAAGAAAAACGTCGACGCCTCCCTTTGCCACCGCCACGCGTTCTATTCTAACATACAAATGAAACTAATGGGAGGTTGAAATTGCTTGCAGCGCTCTTTTTTCCAAAAAAACTTTGCGGTTGGATTAAACGCTCCTCGTCGATCGGAAAAAGGTTGCAACAGGGGGTAGGAAGGAGGAACGACGCGAGCTTGACGGCTATTTGCCAAGGTCGTAAATTGCTTTGAGACCGATCGGAATGTAGTTGTTCTCAAAAAGACGGTCGTACGTCCATTCGTAATCGAAACGCATCGTCGACTGTCCGTCGCGCCCCTTGGGAACGCCGTTGTCGCAACCGGTTTGATCCGCGATATAGAGACGATTGTGCTCGGGATCGTTGCGCGTTACCATCATGACGTGCCCCGCTTTGCCGCGGTAGAGCACGGCGTCGCCGGGCTTGAGCGCCTTGTACGCCTCTTTAATTACCGCCTTGCCGTTGTTCTTGACAATGTCGATCGTCGTCTTCTCATCGTTGAATTCATAGGCGCCGACGGCGACGATTCGCTTCTGACGCTTGGGGAACATGCCGTCCGTGCTCAACGTTGGAAAGCTCGCGTCAATCGTTCGCCACGCGTGTGAAACGCACGAAGAGCAGTCGTTGCCCGCATAGCTCTGCGAACCGTTCGGACCGACGTACGTCGCTTGCCCATTGACGTCTTTCAGCAGCGTTTTGAATTTCTCGAGGTCGTAATCGCGATTTGCCTGAGTGTAAGGGATACCGTAGTACGTAACGCCCTTCTTAAAGGAAAAGCCTTGGCTCTTGTTCCAGTAGGGAATATCTTCCGAAGGGGTCCATTTGATCGAAGTTGCGGCGCGCATATAATCGACGACCTTTGCGCGCGCTTTCTCCTCGCTCGTTTGTGCGTTGACGTTTGGCGCGACGCTCACGTCGACGACGACGGCGAGTAAAAAGGCGACGAACGATATTTTTGTCATTGTAAAAGCTCCTATTCGAAGTAAGTTGGCGCTCAGTAGCGCGCCTTCGACTTTTCACGTTTCGTCGACGGCAATATTTTTATAACGCAGGCGTTCTCATTTTGCAATAGTCGACTTTGAGTTTCTCGACGCCTATAAGATCGCCGCTTGTTTTTTTGACGCGAACGCATATACTAACGTTCGTCGTCGGACATAGCGCTCGCGAATGAGAAATAGAACAACGAAAGAGAATGGGAGTCGTCGATGAAAGTCGTCATTATCAATGGGAGTCCGCGTAAAAACTGGAGTACGGCGCAACTGCTTCGCGAGGCGCAAAAGGGCGCGGAATCGGTCGGCTCCGAAGTCGAGTACGTCGAGCTGTTCGATTATAAATTTACCGGATGCCGAAGTTGTCTGGCGTGTAAGCGCAAGGGCGTCGCGGATCCTTGCAAATGTTACTGGAAAGACGAACTGACCCCAATTTTGGAAAAGGTATGGCAGGCGGATCGTCTGATCGTCGGCGTTCCGATCTATTTTGGCGAACCGACGGCGAGCGTTCGCGCGTTTCTCGAACGAATCGTCTTTCCGGCGCTCTCCTACAACGATTACAGCAGTGAATTCAAGGGGCGCGTTGACGTCGACGTCTTCCTGACGATGAACGTGCCGCGCGATATGTATCAGGGCTTGTACGGCAAGAGAATGGAAGAATATTTTGAGCCTTTCCGGTTCCTGAACGGCGCGACTCGAATTTTCCCCGTTTGCGACACGCTCCAAGTGAACGACTATACAAAGTACAATATGGCGAGTTTTTCCGAGGAGCACAAGAAACAAGTTCGCGAGACGGAGTACCCCGGTTCGTTAGAGCAGGCTTATCAAGTTGGCGCCGGTCAGGCTTAATTTTGAAACCGTAACGAAATCGCCTTGACGCGCGGTTTATAACTCCTACAATATTCCTTTGCGTAGCAAAACGCGCGTTGTTTGCGCGGGCGTTCGACGACGTAGCCGAGCGCGTTTGCGTCTTTTATCGCGCGAAATTTAGTGGGATAGGAATAATGTCGACAACCGAAGAACTATATTTTAATAAAGCGGCGGAGACGGCGTCGCAGGACGAAATTATTGCGCGTCAGAACGAACTGCTCAAAGAAAAGGTTCGCTACGTTATGGCGAACAACGCGTATATGCGCGACTTGTATACTAAGGCGGGCGTCGTCGCGGAGGATTTTCGCGGAATCGAGGACATAACGAAGCTCCCGATTCTAGCCAAGGCGAATTTCCGCGAGACGTATCCGCTCGGAATGTGCTGCGTACCGAAGAATAAGATTCGTGAGATGCACATGTCGAGCGGCTCGACCGGCACGCCCGTCGTCATGCCGTATACGATCGCCGACTTGAATCAGTGGGCGGATTGCATGGCGCGATGCTACCGCATGGCGGGCGCACGCTCTGGCGATCCCGTGCAAATTATGCCGTCCTTTGGGCTCTTTAACGGAGGGTTCGGCATGTATCACGGCGCGCGCGCGGCGGAGCTCTTTGTTATTCCGACAGGCTCCGGCAATACGGAACGCCAGATCCGCTTGGCGCGCGACTTCAATACTCGCGTCTTTACCGCCGTCATCTCGTACACAACCCGAATTATTGAGGTCATGGAGAAGATGGGCGTCGATCTGCCGAATTTGGAGATCGGCATTTTCGGCGCGGAGACGGTAACGACGGCGATGTGTGAAAAGATTCACAATCGTCTGGGAATCGACGTCTTTAATATCTACGGCATGACGGAAACCGGCGGGGTCGGCACGCTCGGCATGGACTGCCGCGATCATTCCGGAATTCACGTTTGGGAAGATCAGTATTATCTCGAGGTCGTCGACCCAATTACGAAGGAGGTTCTCCCGGACGGTCAAGAGGGCGAACTCGTGGTAACGTCCCTCACGCGCGAGGCGCTGCCGGTGATTCGGTTCAAGACGGGCGATTTGACGCGCATTATTTCGCGCGAGAAATGCGCGTGCGGGCGAACGCACCTCAAGATCGATCTAATTTCCGGTCGTACGGACGACATGCTCATCGTTAAGGGCGTGAACTTCTTCCCGTCTCAGGTCGAGCAGGCGCTCCTCGAGATTCCCGGCGTGCACTCGGAATACCAGATTATTATGGAAGAGCATAACGGCGTTACGGACGTTCGTATTCTTGTGGAAGCGGAAGAGGGCGTCACGGGGTATACGGTCGAGAAACGCCTGAAGGAACGTCTCGGATTCTCGCCGAAGGGCGACGTTCTGCCAGTCGGATCGCTTCCGCGCGTCGACGGCAAGGCGGTTCGCGTCGTTAGGAAGCAGGTCTGATCGACGCGTTTGAGTTTCGCCAACGTATATAAAAAAGACGCGTCGCGATAAGTTTTCGCGACGCGTCCGTTTTTTTACGAACGAATTCGAATTAGAACCTGGGCGCGTTCGTTGCCGGTCGCACGGCGGTCGAGGCTGGCGCGGCGTTCGGAGCGACGCGTTGCGCGTTTGTCGGCGCCGCTCCCGGATTGACGGCGCGTTGCGCGACGTTCGCGTTCGCCGCCTGACGCGGCTGCGCGTTCTGATTTGCAACGGCCGTCGAAAGTTGCGGTTGCGCGTTCAGTTGTTCAGGCTCGATTGGCGCCTGACGCATAATTGAGAATTTTTCCTCGCGCACGTCCTTCGTCCAGCCCGGTTCGACGCTTCCTTCGATCGTCCACAGGCCCTTATTGACGGCGACGTTTTCAAAAGCGAGATCCGTCTTGCTCTTGCCGTTTACGCCGATCTTGCGCATATGGGACGGTTGGAGATTCTTAAGATCCAGAATGACGGTAATCGATTGGAACTGCTGCGAGTCGCGCGCGTAGCGCGGAAACGCCATGATCCAGACTTGGTTCTTTTGATATTTCGGAGGCGTAACAATCTGCATATAGAAGCGCGATTTTAGAACGTTCGCCTTCGCAACGAAGAAGAGCGGAAACTGCCCGTTGTCCATGGTGAGATCCATGTCCTGCTCTTCGTCTACGATTGGATAAACGACGACCTTCTTATTCTTATAATCGTACTGAACGAGTTCTTTGCTATTGAGAACAATCTTCCATTCGTTCTGCGATTCCTTCCACTCGGGCTTCTCTTTGCCCGCCGTGTAGACGAATTCTCCTCGAATGTGGTACATGAGCTTGTTAGGAGAAATGTATCGGAACTGTCCCCAAGTATGCACGATTGGGCGACTCTTATCCTGCTGTTGCAGGACGTCGTCGAATTCGCACATATGGACGTCGCACGAGATACGCTTGATCCCCTTGCCAAACTCTTCCCATTTCTTCAGGAATTCGTCGAGTTTCGCTTGTTCTTCTTCCGTTGGTTTGTAGTCGGCCGGCGGCGGTAAAATGGCGCTGGAAACGTTCTCGGAGGCAACGTACCCGCCCTGCGGCGCGCTAGCTTCCGCCGACTGCGACGTCGAATTCGCCGGGATTTGGACTTGGGGGCCCGTCGGTTGCGGACCGACTGGTTGCTGAGCGACCGCCGACATATTATTGATCTGCGTCGTCGTTCCGACCGGCGCCGTCGTGCGCTGCGTTTGAGCGGGTTGCGTTTGAGCCGAAGGACGAACGGTCGCTATTCCCGCTTGTCGCGCCGACTCCACGCTCTGGACCGTAATACCCGCGTTCGAACCCGGCGCGCCTGCGGCGACCGGCGCGTTTGTCTGCGGCGCCACGTAATCGCCGAATCCTTGCCCCACCGCGACTCGATCGCACGCGATCGCCGCCGCTAACGACGCGAATACTACCAAAACGGCGTTATATTTCTGCATAATGATCTCCTCGTCCCGACCCGCGCGCGAGTCGAACGACGCGCTTCCTTTCGCTTTTTATCATTGACCTAACTTGTTTCGATCGTCGCTACCGCGCGTTTAGCCCGCGACGACCCGACCGACGCCAGAATAATCTATTTCAGCCGCTGAGTAAAGTGGAATTTTGAACTTTTTCACGCGCGCGGTCCACGAATCTTTTTAGAGATTTTTTTCCTTTTGCCCCTTGCGGAAAGACTGAGCGCGCGTATAATCGTCAGTACCCTTTGGGGAGGATAAGCGAATGGCTAGCAACCTCATTGGAAATGAGGCGCCCCTTGCTGGGGTTGCGGGTTCGAGTCCCGTGTCCTCCGCT
>CADCOO010000032.1 GCA_902803085.1 uncultured Planctomycetota bacterium | reverse complement strand
GCCGCCAACGCCGCGCCCGCCTCCGCGCAAGCGGGTCTCGACGCCGCCAACGCCGCGCTCGCCAACGCGCAGACGCAGCTCCTCATCGCGCAGAACAACCTCAGCATCGAGCAGGCCGCTCTCACGCAGGCGCAAACGAACGAACAAGCCGCGTACGACGAGTACGTGAGAGTCATTACGGACGCCGAAGGCTCCGACGGACACGAAGGCGAGATCGTTGAAGCGACCCGCGCTTGGGAAGCCGCTAAGCTTGCCACGCAAACGTGCCAGAATCGCGTTGCCGCCGCGCAAGACGAGGTTACCCAGGCTCAAGCCGCGCTCGCCGACGCGCAAGCCGCGGTCGACGCCGCCGGTCCCGCCGTTACCGCGGCGCAAGCCGTCGTCGACGCCGCGCAAGCCGCGCTCGACGCCGCGCAAGGCGTGTTGACCGACGCGCAAGAGGTCGCCGCCGCCGCGCAGCAAGAGCTCGCCGACGCGCAAGCCGCCGCGACCGCCGCGCAGAAGACGCTGACCGACGCGCAAGCCGCCGTCGAAACGCTCCAAGCGCAGCTCGAAGAAGCCGAGCAGTCGACCTCCGCGAAGAAGGGCGACGTCAGCATCGGTTCGCGCGCCCTCTTCACGTTCCGCAACTCGATCGTCGCGCTCAACGACGCGAGCGAAATCAACGTGAACGGCGGCAGCATCGAAGCGGACGCGACCCTCTCGAAGTTCGAATTCAGCGCCGGCGACAACTACCTCTACAACGACGAGGTAATCTTCACCGATACCGAAGAAGGCGCTCAGAAGTACAACCTGAAGCCGAACGAAGACGGATATACCAATATCGCGATCAACGCCGGTAAGACCTTCTACGCCGCCGCGTACGACGTCGACTTCGAAGGCGACGTCCGACGCCAAGGCAAGAGCGTCGACCTCGGCGCGTTCGAAGCCTTCTCCGAAGGGCCGGAAGACGCCTCCATCATCGTTACCACCCTCAAGGACGTCGTCGACGCCTACGACAACGAGATTTCGCTCCGTGAAGCGATCGAAGTCTACTTCTCCGTCGCGAAGGATAAGGACGGCGATAAGATCAAGTTCGATTGGCAGAAACTTGAGGAAGAAGCGAACCACGGCGATCTCGTCTTCAAGCTCGACGGCGGTCAAATCACGATCGACCAGAGCATGACGATCGACGTTACCGGCAACCTCCTCTCGACTGGCAAGGAGAAGGGCATTATCGTCAACGCCGCTGGCAACGGCCGCGCGTTCCTCGTCAAGGGCGAATACGACGCGACGGGCGAAACGTCGCAGTTCACGCAGATCAGCACGATCGACGTTACGATCAAGAACACGACGATCCTCAACGGCGACTCCGCGAAGAGCGTTTCGAACGCCGCCGATCTGCAAGGTCGATTCGACCTGATCCACGATACGGACGGCGGCGCGATCGCCGGCTGGGCCGCGAACCTGACGCTCGACAATGTTGCGTTCAAGAGCGACAGCGCGACGCAAAGCGGCAACCGCGCGGCGATGCGCGGCGGCGCGATCTCCGTGATCGGCGGCTCGCTCACGATGAACGGCGGTTCCGTCGCGAATAGCGTGGCGTACCAGCAAGGCGGCGCGGCGTTCATCTACAACGCCGAATTCGCGAAGTTCAACAACGTTTCGTTCAGCGACAACATCGCCAGTACCGCGAAGGGCTACGGCGGCGCGATCTCCGTCCAAGGGACGGCGATCGATATCGTCGGCGGCTCCTTCTCGAACAACCTTGCGCAGCTCGGCGGCGGCGCGATCTACGCGCAGTCTGGAACGGTCCTTACGATCGACGGCACGAGCTTCACGGGCAACGTCGGCAATGGCGGCAACTACGTAGGCGGCGCGCTGTACGCGAACCGCGCGACGGTCACGATTAAGGACGCGACGTTCTCGGGCAACTCGACGAAGGGCCTCGGCGGCGCGATCGGCATAACGAATCGCTCGGTCGTCGAAGTCTACGGCTCGACGTTCTCGAACAACTCCGCGAGCCAGCACGGCGGCGCGATCAGCGTCAATAACTCGACGCTCACGGTCGGCGCTTCCGAGAAGGCGACCACGAGCTTCGTCGGCAACTCGGCGCTCGACTCCGCGTACTACGGCGGCGCGGTCTACGGCCTTAACGGCGCCAATATCACGATCGATCGCGCGGTGATCAAGAACAACACCTCGCGCTTCGGTACTGCCGTCGCCGTCGCCGGCGCGAGCAAGGCGGCGATCTCCAACTCGCTTATCGTCGACAATAGCCGCGGTAAGTATGGACTCTTCGCCTCCGGCACCACGCAGGTTACGGTCACGAACTCCACGGTCGTGAACAACAGCTCCGTCGACGTCCGCGCGTACAACTCCGCGAAGGTAACGTTCAACAACTCGATCGTCTCGGTCGCCGACAACAAGGGCGTCGTCGCTCTCGACTCCGCTCAGATCTCGGCGAACAACACGCTCTCCGCCTTCACCGGCTGGACCAGCGGCGAAAACAACTTCGAATACGACGGCGTCTCGCCGCTCTTCGAAGAAGCGGTCGATAACGACAAGACGCCTTACGAACTCGCGCCTGAATCCGTCGCGCTCCGCGTCGGTAATCCGGAACTGGTCGTCGGCGACTTCGACCTCGTTGGCGCCCCGCGCGTCTCCAAGGGCTTCGTCGACCTCGGCGCTTACCAGCAAGAGGTTACGATCGAAGATCCGTCCCTCGTCGTTACCACCGATAGCGACGTGATCGACGAAAACGACGGCCTCATCTCGCTCCGCGAAGCGATTGAAGTCTACTTCGACCGCGTCGACGCGACCGGCGACGGCGTTAAGACGATTACCTTCGATCCCGAAAAGGTCGACGGCGCCACGATCACCCTCGTCGACGGCGAATTCGAACTCGCCAAGGACGTCGTGATCGACGCCTCCATGCTGCCGAACGGAATCACGGTCGACGCCGATAAGGCCTCGCGCATCTTCGTCGTAACCGCCAAGAACGTCGAGTTCGTCGGCATTACCATGACCAACGGCTACGCGACCGGCGCGCAAGGCGCCGCGGTCGACGCGAGCAACGCCGACGTAACGTTCACCAACGTTACCATTACCGGCAACGAAGAAGTCGGCTCGAGCAAAAACGAAGGCTCCACCGTTCTCGCCAACGGCGGTTCGCTGACCTTCGTCGACTCCACGGTAACCGACAATAAGGGCTACTTCGGCGGCGCGGTCCTCGTCAGCAACAATGCGACGCTCACGGCGACCGGCACGGAATTCTCCGGCAACGAAGGCTACACGGGCGGCGCGATCAGCGCGCTCAATAGCACGGTCGAGATCGGCGAAGGCACGACCTTCACCGGCAACTCGGCGTCCTCCACGTGGTACGCCGGCGGCGCGATCTACGCGCAGAACACCAACCTCAAGGTTGACGGCGCGACCTTCACGCAGAACTCGGCCGCCTCGTTCGGCGGCGCGATCCAGCACCGTGAAGGCGGCGCGCTCGAAATCGTCGACTCCAAGTTCATCGAGAACACCGTCGGCGTTAAGAGCGAGAACCAGGTCGGCGGCGCGATCAGCGTTCGCGACGCGGCTTCCGTCAAGATCTACGCGACCCAACCCGGTCTCACCGTCTTCCAGGGCAACTCCGCGTTCACCGGCGGCGCGCTACACCTCGTCGACTGCGACTCGGTCGTAACCGACGTCGAATTCGTCGAGAACTCCGCCGCTAAGGGCGGCCTCGGCGGCGGCGCGATCAGCGTCCAGGCGGCGACGGCGAACAAGACTGCCAGCTTGACCCTCAATAACTCGAACTTCGCCTCCAACGTGGGTCGCTACGGCTCCGCGGTTACGATCATGGGCGTCGGTTCGACCCTGACGGTCAACGGAGGCAAGTTCTCCGGCGGCGTCGGAACCGTCGGCTCCGCGATCTACGCGAAGAACGCGACGAGCAACATTACCGACGCGCTCTTCGCCAACAATGGAACCGGCGGATCCGTCCTCTGGTTCTACGCCGGCGAAGCCACGCTGACCGACGTCGTCTTCCAGTCCAATACGGGCACGAAGATCAAGACGGAAAAGAACGCGGTCGTCAATGAAGTGACCACGCCCGACGAATCCGCCGCGATCCTCGACGAAGCCTTCGCCGAACTCTTCGCCGACGACCTCGAAGTCCTCTAGTATGACACGCGTCCTCTTAAAGGACGATTAGGATAAGACCGGCGCGCTCGCTATGGGCGCGTCGGTTTTTTGTAATTCGAACTCCTCTACAACGCGCCTCCCGAAAGGTTGACTCGTGATCTCTATTAATCCAAAATCATGCTCCGCTTGCCTCGCTTGCATGAACGCTTGCCCGCGCGACGCTATTGCCGCTACCCTAGACGAAGACGGGTTTCTACTCCCTGTCGTCGACGAAAAACGTTGCGTCGACTGCGGACTCTGCGAACGCGTTTGCGCCGCGACCCAACCGCCCGAACTTGCCGCGCCTAGCGCCGCAAACCTCTTCGTTCATAACGATCGCGACGTTCTACGTAACAGCACGTCCGGAGGCGCATTCACCGCGCTCTCCGATTGCGCGCTCGCGCAAAACGGCGCCGTCGTCGGCGCTATGATGGACGAAAAACTCGCGATCCGACACGCGGTCGCCGAATCGACCGGCCAGCGTGATCGTATGAGAGGCTCCCTCTACGTTCAAAGCGACCCGAATTTCGTCTACCGCGACGTTAAAGCGCTCCTAGAGAAAGGACGGTTCGTCCTCTTCGTCGGGACCCCGTGCCAGGTCTACGGCCTTAAGCGATTCCTCAACCGCAAGTACGACAACCTCATTCTCGTCGACTTCCTCTGCCACGGCGTACCCAGCGCGTCCTTGCTGCGCGCTCATATCGCATGGCTGGAAAAACTATACCGACGCCAAGCGAAAAGCTACTCCTTTCGCTCGAAAAAATTCGGATGGCGGCCCGCCGCGATCGAGGAAATCGTCTTCCAAGACGGGTCCCGAAAATCCGCACTGCCCGTTCAAGCGTACAATAAATTCTTTCACAACAACGTCTCGCTACGCGCGTCGTGCCTGACGTGTCCCTTTCGCCGAGCGGAACGCTGTTCCGATCTGACCGTCGGCGACTTCTGGGGCGTCGCAAAGATCTGCGGCGAAAAACTCAGACGCGGCGCCTCCTTGGTCCTCGTCAATTCGCCAGAAGGTGAAAGTTTCTTAAAACGCGCCTCACAAGCCGGACGACTGAAGAACGTGCCTATCGAAAAAATCTTATACCGCGTCGCGCCCCCTAAACCGCGCGTCAAGGGCGATCGCGACGCCTTCTGGAAACTCTATCGCGAACAAGGTTACCCCGCCCTCGTCGCCAATTATGCCAAACGCTCTAAAAAAGAACGAATCCTATACTACTGGAAACGGCTCGTGAAAATCATGATCGCAAAACTCTTGGGATAATTCGACTCCTACCGAAATATTAGGAATATGATGATATGACCCGACTACTGCTCCTAATCGCGCTCCTAATCACCCCCCTCGCATACGCCCAAGAGCGAACCGACGAAATTCTCCTCCAGAAAATCAAGGCGCTCCCATTTACCCCCGTCGAACGCGTCAGTCCCGTTAAAGGTTTTGTCCCCTACGACGGAGATTGGACGATTACCAACGAGTCGACCGTTCGCGTCCCCGGCGCCGACGGACCCCGGCTTACCTACGACGACCCCAAATGGCGCGCCGCAACCGCCGGCGTCGTGCAGCTCGAACTACGGTTTCCTACCGCCGCCCCAGGATTCTCCGGCGTCTGCTTTAAAATCTCCGACTCCGACGTCGGCGCCGACGCCTTTAACGGATATGAAATCGGATTCAATCCCGCTGAAAACGTCGTTAATCTCGGCGTCCATCGACATAACTACCAGCGCCTCAAGCTCGTCCCCTATAAGATTCCCGTCGGTGAATTCTTCACCCTACGAATCGATTTCGACGAATGGCGTTTCGCCGTCTCTATCAACGGAGAAAAAATCGCGGAATACCAAGACGAAACGCGCAACCCCGACGACCCCCTGCGCGCCGGAACCTTCACCCTCCGCGATTGGTCAAACGACGTCGAATTTCGCAATCTAAAAGTCAGACTCGTCAAGTCCGACGACCCCGACGCCGACCCCGACCCGCAACTCGTCGACGTCCCCTTCCTGCCAAATCGCGAACCAAACGAAAACGAATTCCCTGAAACCCTCGCCCTCGACGAACTCCCACCGTTCCTCTATCTCGCGCGGTCTACCCTCAATCGTCCATACTCCGTGGGAAACGACCTCTGGCAAGCGACCCCAAAACGACCTGGATGCGCTATCCGGCTCGTCGATTACGCCGCACCCGACGAACCCGTCCGCACGATCTTCGAAGATCCAAACGGCTCGATCTACGATATGAACCTATCCTTCGACGCCAAAACGATCTTCTTCTCATACCGCCCGAAAGATTCCAACTACTGGAACCTCTGGAAGATTAACGTCGACGGATCAAATCTCCAGCGACTCACCTCCGGACCTTTCTTCGACGTCTCGCCCGTCGAAGCCCCCGACGGCGATATTATCTTCGTCTCCACCCGACGCTTCGGACGAACCGTCTGCCAGCCCGGACCCGCTTCAAACCTCTTTAAAATGAAGCCCGACGGATCAGATATTACCTGCGTCAGTATGAACACCCTCTCCGACTTCAACCCGCAGATTCTACCCGACGGACGCGTGCTCTTTACCCGATGGGAATACGTCGATCGCGATCTCACCTATCGACAGTCCCTATGGACCCAAAACCCAGAAGGAACGCTCTATCAGCTATACTACGGCAATACGATCCGTGAATTCGGTTCCGTGCTCCAGGCGCGTCCCATTCCCGGCGCCCCTGCCTCCCGCGTCCTCGCTACCTTTACTCCTCACCACGGATACCCGCACGGCGCTATCGGCGTCGTCGATCGCGCCCAAGGGATCGAGGCGGGACGCGACTCAGGATTTACCTTCTGGACCAAAGAATTTAACGTCGTTCAAGACGTCTCCCGCGAATACGCCTATCGCGATCCGTGCCCCCTCGACGAAGAACGCGCCCTCTGCGCCTTCGGGTCAAACGACGGCGTCCTCGATTCCAACCTCAAATATCGGATTTGGCTACTCGACGACCAGGGAGAAAAAAGACTGCTCTGGGAAGAGCCCGAGCTCGACTGCTTTTGCCCCATTCCGCTCCGAGAAACCCCGCGACCGCCAGCCCTCGCGTCGCGAATTACCAAGCCCGGTCTGCGCGTAAAACTCCGTCCCCAACTCCGCGCCGAAGAACTCTACCCCGGACTGCGACAGACCGACGGCGTCGAGCCCGATCAAGAGTATCATAAACTGGTCGACCTCTTCGATAAATCGCCAGACGACAAGAATTACGAACTCGACTCCTGCAGCGTCGACGTCGAGCCATGGGGAATTCCCGAACGCATGGACCTCCTCCAGGGCGACCCCGCGGGACAAGTCGTGCTCGCCGACGTCTATCAGGGCCTCGAGCCGACCGTGCCACGCGGCGCCGTTAAGAAAATTCGCATTATGGAGCAGATTCGTAAAACCGAAGAGCTCTACGATCGCTCCTTCGATCAGTCCCCGTCTATGGGCGTCGCAACTTATTACGCCAAAAGATGTTGGGGCGAAGTTCCCGTCGAAGAGGACGGAAGCGCAAACTTCTACGCCCCCGCCCTGCGCGAAATCTATTTCCAAGCGCTCGACTCCGAGGATCGCGAAATTCAACGAATGACTAGCGCCGTCCAGTTCATGCCCGGCGAAAGCGTCGGATGCGTCGGATGTCACGAAGATCGAGACTCCATTCCCGCGACCGCGCAAGACGATAGCCGACGGCCGATCGCCTCGCTGCGCGCCCCCGATACCCCCGTACTGCCAGAATATCTCTACGACGCGCAGAAAACCCGCGTGGAAAAACTCGGACGGCGCGAACTCGACGCCGGCGTCGTCGACTATGCGTCTCTCGTTCAGCCCGCGCTCGACAAGTATTGCGTCTCATGCCACGACGGGCCCGAACCGGCGGGCGGCTACGATCTCTCCGGCGATCTTACGCGATTCTTCTGCCAGTCGTACGACGCGCTCCTCCTACAAAGTCGTTCCTATCGTCAGGCCGATATGCTCACGGGGAAAATGCCCGACGATCAGGTTAAACTCGGCAAACCCCTCGTTCAGTTTTACTGGCTGCTCTTTACCACCTCCGCCGTCAACGAGCCCTATACGACCGGCGCGCTCGCCAGTCGACTCCCCGACTACTTCGCCAAAGAACACTGCGGCGTCGACGTCGATTCGAACTCCATGCGACGAATCTACTTCTGGCTCGACTCCAACGCGATCTATCACGGTACTTACGCCCACGCCCGCCCGTACTCGCCAGGACGACGCGATCGTTGGGCGAAGCTCGACGAAAAAGGACTCGCGCCATGGTTCGAACAGGACGTCCTGCCCGTCTACGACGCCAAGTGCGCGCAATGCCACCAGAATCTGCTCGGCGGCAATCGCGACCTGCCGGGCGTTCACGACGCGCTGAATATCGATTGGACCGGACGCTTCGCGTGGCTCAATCTCTCACGACCGGAAAAGAGCGCCTTCCTGCTCGAACATCTCCCGCGCGAACAGGGCGGTCGCGGCGTCTCCGTCGCGCCAAACGATAAGCCGCAAACGTTTGTCTTCCTGTCAAAAGACGAGCCCGACTATCAACGCGTCCTCAACGCTATCCAACGCGGCGCCGAGGACGCGCGCAAACGACCCGACGCCGATCAGCCGGGTTTCGCCTTCGGACGCCCGGAACCGTAACCGTTTCATTTTTTGCGTTGATTTAACCCCCGTTTTGCTTATAATATCTAACGGACGGTCGGCGCGCGTCGACCGCGTTAGGAACGCCTGTTACTCATAGATCGAGGCTTGGATATGATGAAGTCGATTCTCCGAACGTCGACGCTCGCGTCGCTACTCCTTCTTTTCTGCGCGCAATGCGCCCTCTGTCAGGATTTCAGACTATGGAGCGCAGAAGACGCTAATTTCAAGCTCGTCGGTAAAATCGATCTCGCGCGCGTCTTTAACGAAAATAACGTCTCGCAGACCGTCTATATCGTCGACGAAAACGGGCTCTCTTATCAGATTGAGCTCGACGAACTCTCCGTTCAGGATAAGCGTTACGTCGCCGACGTCGCGCGCATTATTGGATCGACCCCCGACTACCAAGAAGCGCTCGATTGGCTAAAAGACCAAGGACGCGCCTCTGGGGCAAGACGCACGATTAAAATGGACGGGATCGAATACTCTTTCCGATGGATCGCGCCCGGAAAATACGCCGAGCCCGCGGAAGAATATAACCCGAACTCCCTAAAAGCCGTCGCCGCAGCCCGCGCCGCTAATAAAAAAAATAAAGCCGCCAACCTAACGCAATCGACCGGGTTCTGGTGCCTCGAGACCGAGGTTACCCTCGAAATGTACAGCCAGTTCGTTAAGAGCGCAAAATATAAGCCCGCCCCGACCCAAGGGCGGAAATTGGGATATGTCGGCGAACCACAACGCGTCGCGGGCGTCAAACTCGGAGAGGAGTTCACCTGGCAGAAGCCCGGGTTCCCGCAAGTAAAGACCCAGCCCGTCACCCTCGTTACCAAAGCCGACGCGCAAGCGTTCTGCAAATGGCTCGCTAAACGCCTCGATCGCAATATTAAACTGCCGACCCGCTCGCAATGGCTCCTCGCAAGTCAGCCCGTCGTCAACCCGACCGCCGACTACTTCAACGTGCTCGGAAACTGGGCCTTTGGAAGTAAAGAAGGGTGGGAACGTGGAAATCTGCCCGACGCAAACTTCCCCGTGATCTGCCCGATTCAAAGCGCCGTTATGGATCGCGTTAATTTCACCTTCCGCGACTCCAATCGCTTCACCGCGCCCGTCGCAAGCTTCGCTCCGAACGCCAACGGCCTCCACGATATGATCGGCAACGTC
>CADCOO010000031.1 GCA_902803085.1 uncultured Planctomycetota bacterium | reverse complement strand
TACGCCGTCGACACGCGGTGGATCGACTTCTCATGGAACGCGATCGCGGGCGCCTCAGGGTACCGAATTGCCTATTGCCCGTCGACGGCGATCAACCAAATGACGACGATCGTCGTCGGCTCTAATACGACGGGTTACAGAATTGAGAACTTAAATCCGAACGGAACCTATTACGTCAACGTCGTCGCGATTGGGGACGGCGTCGAGACGAAGGATTCTGGGGCGAATAAGTACTCGACGATTAAAACGAAACCGCTCGTTACCCTCGCTCAGCCCGTAATTACAAGCTATCAGACGACCGACGCGTCCTTGACGATTAACTGGAACGCCATATCGGGCGCGGCGAATTACGCTATCTTCTACAAAGAGTCCAGCGTGCAGACGGCGACGACCGTTCTTGTCGATCCGACGTCGACCCGACATACGATAACGGGGCTCGTTCCCGGCGCGACCTACTATCTGCGCCTCGTTGCGCAAGGCGACGGCGTCAAGACGGCCGCTTCCCCCTCGTCCGCCGTGAGCACGATTACGTTATCCGCAACGCCCAAAGCGGCGTCGCCCGCGATTCTCGACGCGACTTCGACCGCGTTTACGATTTCTGTCGACTGGGAAGCCGTTAAAAACTGCGCGCGTTATGAGGTCGTTTATAATCTAGTCGGCTCGAAATTAACGAAGACGGTCAAAGTCGACGCTAAGAAGACGTCCTGCGTAATCGAGGGCGTTCGACCGAGCGAGTCGTACGAGATCAAAGTTAGAGCGATCGGCAAGACCGGCTACGCTAATTCCGACTACTGTCAGACGCGAACCGTTACGACGCTCAATTACGTTCCTATCGACGGCGCGCATGGACTAAGCGGCGACGCGATCAACGTCGCCTCCGCGATAAGCGCCATCCCGGCGGCGTATAAAAAATCGGCGAAAAAACAAGGGAAGATCGTACAGTTCGACTATGCCGTTGGAAACGGTCAGAAGTCGGCGAACGTCTATCTGCCGCCAGGTTATACCGCGCAGAAGCGTTACGACGTCGTTTACCTCATGCACGGATACCAGCAGAACGCCAATACGATCATGGGCGCCGCCGGCGCGAGCGGCGATTTTAAGAACGCGCTCGACCATCTCATTAGCGACGGCGTTATCGAGCCGATAATCGTCGTTATGCCGACGTTCTACGGCTCCTCGAAACTGAGCGGAGGTCCGGACGGCGTCTTCTACGACGTCGCCGCGTTCACGCGCGAACTTGCCGAGGATCTCATACCGCAGCTTGAAGCGAAATACTCGACCTACGCGGAATCGACCGACCCCGAAGGTCTCGCGAATTCGCGCGCGCATCGCGCGTACGGAGGGTTCTCGCTCGGCTCGGTCTCGACGTGGGACGTTCTGTGCGACAATATCGCGTATTTCGGCGCCTTTTTGCCGATCAGCGCCGACCTCGTCGCTTCCCATTGGAATACGTCGCGACCGTACGCCGTTCCCTCGACGCGCAAGATGGTCGAGACGCTTGCCGCGTCGGTGAGAGCGCAGGGCTTTACGAAAAAGGACTTCCTTGTCTACTCGTTTACCGGCTCTAGCGACTACGCCTACCAATCGCAAACGAGCATGGTCAATATGATGAAAGGCGAAACCGACGTCTTCGGCGGCAATCTCTTCTATCGCGTCAAGAGCGGCGGTTCTCATACCATACCGTACCTGCAGGAATACCTGTATAACGCGTTCAAGGATCTGTATCGCGTATAGGCTTGTATTTTCGCGTTCATGGACGCGGAACCTCTTCGGGCGTCGTTTTGAAGGACGGCGTCCGTTTTTGATTTTGCGTCGCATTATCCTTGCAATATGAATTTCCGGCGTCTTCTTAAAATTTTGTTAGACTTGCACAGTTAAACGTTCAGCGCTAAGTTTTCCCAAAAGTTGCGTCTTACTTTGTTGAAAAGATGGTGAAAACAGCTATAATGGACAAATAAAGTGGGACATTGACGGCGCCGTGCGTTGTGCGAGCGGCGCGCCCTTGTTGTTTTGCGCGCCGCGTACGCGTCGAGACGAGATAATTGGATTAGCAAATGAAACGTTATGGTGGAGCGATGAGTAAAGACTACGAGAACAAGAGGTCAGCGTCGTCGGAGGACTCTATTTTGGACCGTCCTTATCCGCTCGCCATCGTGGGCTTTTCATGCTGGTTGCCCGACGCCGCGTCGCCAGAGGAATACTGGCAGAATATCTTTAATAACCGCGTTTCCGTTAAGCCGGTCCACGCGCCGCGCTTTCCCGACGTATTCTACGCCCCGGACCCGAAACGAGAGAAAAAGGCGAAACGAGGACGCAGTTATTCAAATCTCGCCGCCTTGATTGATTTTGAACGCTTTTGCAACGACGAGGTCCCGAGACTACGCGACGAATTCGCGCGACACGGCGTCGGAAACGACCTCTTGCCGAAAGCGCCCGGACACCTCCTCGCGCTTAAAGTCGCGCTCGAAGCGTTACGTTCGACCGGCGCGGATCCCTTCAATCTTCCGACCTCCTCGATAGGGCTTTTCTGCGGGCTCGTTTCCGGGAACGACTCGCCCGAGTTTGCGCCGGTTCATCCGAACGCGGACGCGTTCGCCGACTGCCTGAACGCGTCGCCTTCGTTCCAAGCGCTTGCGCCTGAAATCCGCAGCGCGGCGCTCAACGGTCTGCTTGCCGAAATTCCGAGCGTTAGCGCGATGGGGCGCGACGAGTTCCTTTCGACGGAGCGTCCGCACCAACTTGTCCGTTCGATTCAGTCGGCGTTGAAACTTACCGGCGCGGGCTTTGCGTTCGACTCGGCGTGCAGTTCATCGCTCCTTGCGTTTGAGACGGCGCGCAATTATCTTCAGACGGGCAAATTGGAAGCGGCGCTCGTCGGCGGGTCGACGTTCTTCGCGTCTTCGAGTTTAATACACTTTACCAACGCGTCGTCGTGTTCCGCGACCGGCGTGTTTCCGTTCGACGAGCGCGCGGACGGTCTTCTTTCCGGGGACGGTTGCGTTTTCGCGGTCGTTAAGAGTTTGTCGAAGGCGGTCGCGGCTGGCGATCGCATTTTAGCGGTCGTCCGCGGAATCGGCTTCTCTTCGGACGGTCGCGGCAAGAGTTTTTGGGCGCCTTCTAGCGACGGTCAGACGCTTGCGCTCAAACGCGCGTTTAAGGACGCGCGCTACCGATCGTGGAGCGAGTTCGATCGAATCGAGGCGCACGCGACGTCGACGCAGTTAGGGGACGCGACGGAGCTTCAGTCGTTGTCGAGCGTTATGTCGGAAACGGAAATGCCGCAAGGGGTCAAGATTCCGATCACGAGCGTTAAAGCGAATATCGGTCACATTCTGGAAGCAGCGGGCGCGGCGAGCGTCTTAAAGACGGTCCTCGAGCTTTCGCACGAACTGAAGCTGAAGCAGACGTCGTTCGAGAAGCCGAGTTCGAAATTCGACTGGGCCGCGTCGCCGCTGCGCGTTTTGACGGAGAACGAGCCTTGGCCGGCGACGCCGGGTCATATTAGAAAATCGTGCGTTCAGGCGTTTGGCGTCGGCGGTCTCGACGCGCAGGTAATCGTGGAGGGCGCGGAGGGCGCCGCGAACGTCGCGGAGCAGCCTGAAGGGACGACGCGCGGTCGAGCGGCGATCATAGGCGCGGGCTGCGTTCTTCCGCACGCGTTCGACGCTCGGAGTTTTAAAGAGCGCGTCGGTCGCGGCGAAAGCGGCGCGACCTCGTTGCCGCAGGATCGCGCGTACACGCTCTTTACGGACGCGGACCGCGCGGACGCGAATTCTCTCTTCTACCGAGCGCGCGGCTGCTTTATCGAAGGTTACGATTACGACTGGAAGCGTCATCTCATTCCGCCGAAACACATCAAGAACGGGAATCCGTTGCAGTTTATGACGCTCGACGCCGCGGATCAGGCGATTCTCTCGGCGGGCTATCGTTCGGGCTTGAAGAAGGTCGAGGCGTCGGACGCGTCGAGCGCGCGTCTGAAGGTTTTGGATTCCCATTCGACGGCGGTCGTAGTCGGCACGAGATCCGACAGCGACTTCCTTTCGGCGCTCAATCTCGAACTGCAGGCTCCGGTCTATCAGGATCGTCTTGAAAAGGCGTTGGAGTTCGAAGGCGTTTCTCATGAGGAAGCGAGCGCGCTTGGCGAAGAATTCTTCAATTTGGTATACGACAAGTACTATCCGTGCCTGAAAGACGAGACGGGCGGCTTTACGATCAGTTCGCTCGCGTCGCGCATAACGAAGACGTACGATCTTATGGGAGGCGGGCTTACGCTCGACGCTGGGAATATCTCGTCCTTTACGGCGCTTAAGACGGCGATCGCCCTTTTGGAGCGCCGTTCTGAATTGCGCGCGGTCCTATGCGTCGCGTGCCATCGTTGCATGAATCGGGAAGAGCTCAAAGAGTGCGAGAAATACGGCGTTATTCCGGGCGAGGGCGCGGTTGCGTTCCTGCTCAAGCGCGTGGAGGACGCGCAAGAGGACGGCGATTCGATTCTCGCGGTCGTTTCCGAGCTCGAAGAAGAGCGACTCGAGAAGAACGACGCCGAATCCGCGCGCAAGAAGTTTGCCGAATTCGCCGCCGCGTCGAAGACGTTGGCGGACGTCGAGCGACCCCTTTGGATCGAGACGATTTGCGATCCCGATCGCGACGCGGAAGCTCGCGTCAACGCCGATATGAAGAACTTCGGAGCGACGAATTCCGTCGACGTGTTCGGCGAGACGCGCCCCTCGGCGCGCGCGCTCGTCGGCGATCTGCGACCCGGCGCCGGCGCCGTCGCCGTTCTCAACGCGATACTCAATATGCAAGAGAGCGCCGATAATCCGCGCGCCGTCGTTTCGCAATGGGATCGCGACGGCATGGTCGCCCAGATCACGCTCGAAAAGGCGCCGATTCAACCGAAAAAGGCGACGGTCGAGGCGAAGGCGACGGTTAAACCGGCGGAATCGCCGACCGCGCGCTCGCCGCGAACGGATCGCGTCGTCTTTCTCTTTCCTGGACAGGGCTCTCAGTACGCCAAGATGCTGACCCCGATCCTTCGCGCTCTACCGGAAGCGCGCGAAGTTCGCGACGAACTCGACGCCGAGCTCAAGAAACTCAACTATCCGACCTTTAACGAACTCGCGATCGAGAATGCCGACGCCCTCGGCGTCGACGTTACCGCGACTCAGCTCTCTCTACTCGTCGCCGACACGATTGTCGATCGAACCTTGAGGCGACTTGGAATCGAGCCCGACATGATCGCCGGGCACAGTTACGGCGAATATCCCGCGATGGTCGCCGCCGGAACCCTTGCGTTCGCCGACGCCGCGCGCGCCACTTACGAACGCTGCCGCATTATCGACGCGACGCTCAAAAAGGCGTCGACGCCCTCCGGCATGCTTTCCACGAACGCGCCCAAGGACGTTATTCGCAAAATTTTCGAGCGACTGCGTCCTCAGTTCGGAGACGACGCGTTCTTTGTCTCGAATCGCAACGCGCCCGACAATACGATTATTTCCGCGACTCGACCCGCGCTTGCCCAGATCGCCGAAGAGCTAAAAGCGGAGCATTGCGGTTCCGTGATTCTGTCCGTCCCCGCTGGCTATCATTCTCCGCTCGTCGCCGACGTGCGCCCCGATCTTGGCAAAATGCTCGCAGGTATTGAATTCGACTTCCCCAAGACCCCGTTCTTAAGCGGCGTCTCAATGCGTTTCGAATCCGATCCCGAAGTGATTCGAGAGAACCTCGTCGAGCAGATGACCAAGCCCGTCGACTTCATTGAAATGGTCGAGCGCGCGTATCGCAACGGCGGGCGGCGTTTCGTCGAGATAGGGCCTAAGCAGGTGCTAACGCGCCTTGCCGCGAAGATTCTCAAAGGGCGCGAGGACGCGAGCTTTTACGCGTGCGATTACGGCGTTAAGGGCGTCGAGCGCGATTTCGACGCCTCGATCCTCGACGCGTTGCGCGCGACGAGCGCCGACGCGACGGCGGAAGCGAGCGAACCGGTCCCGACGCGCGTCGAGCAAGTTCAAGAGCGTCCCGCGACGCGCGCCGTCGGTTCGACGCCGGAAGAAGTCGTTTCGTATTCCGGTTCTCCGTACGAGATTGGGCTGGCGCGCGGACGCGGCGACGGCGATCGTATTCGTCGCGCGTTGCGCCGTTACGCGGACGTTGCCGGCACGAGCAACGAGAAGCTCTTACCGACGATCGACGCCGCTGAAATAGCGCGCGCGCAGGACGTCTTTGGTCAGTCGGGGTACGACGAATTGCGCGGGCTCGCGGAGGGCGCGGGCGTTCCGCTCGCCGCGTTGATACGTCATAATCTTTCGGCGTTTCCCGCGTCGCGCGAGCACATTGCGGAGTGGGGCGGGCTCGCGAAACCGAGCGGCGGCTGCTCTCACTTCGCCGGCGCGACGCAGGACGGAGAATTCGTGCACGGCGGCAATATAGACGCGCCGATATCGAATATTTTGCCGAACGCGCTGGCGTCGCGAATAGCGGTTCGCCGTCCTGCGGGCGGTTACGCGTCCGTATCGATATTGCTGACGGGCTTAATCGGTAGTCGCGGCGGCGTGAACGAACGCGGTTTGGCGGCGACGACGTGCGATTTGCTCGACGAGGTCTATCGCGCCGCGCCGAAAGAGGGCTTGCATCGCGGGGTCGTTTTGCAGACGATCTTGGATCGTTGCGCGACGGTCGAGGAAGCGCTCGAATTTCTCAAGACGACGCGTCTTAGCGGCGCGAAAGCGATTGGTCTGAGCGACGCGCAAGGCGCGACGGCGCTGGCGGAATACGCGGGAGACGAGCGAGGCGCGCTCGTCGTTAAGCGCTGGTTCGGGGCGAATCACGCGCAGACGCTCAAGTCGGGGCTCGATAGTCAGAGCGCGCCCTCGCATTCGATCGCGCGTTACGAGCGCTTGCGCGAGTTGCTCGGCGCGGACGCGAATCGTCTGGCGCGCGCGAGCGCGGACGCGTTCGCCGTTTTACGCGACGAATACGACGCGAAGCGCGCGAATTCAAATTCTCGATTCCGCACGCTCAATATGATACTTCGCGCGGACAACGCGTTTTCATGGCTATTCTATCGCAACGCGGGCGTAATTCGTTTCCAGCGCACGTATTCGAACGCGATCGAGCCGGAAGGAAACGACGCGAGCATGGTCTTTTCTCTCAAGGAAATCATGCCGGAATACGGCGCGACGCCCGTAACGTCGAATCCGACGCAACCTATTGCCGCGACGGAAGTTGTGAAGGAACCGTCGCGTCCGAGCGCGCAATTCAATCCCATTCTTCAACCTCAAGACTACCTGGCGAATCTCGAAGCCGATCTCGCCGTTGGCGCCGAAGAGAAGACGATTACGGTGCGATACGAAGACCGGCTCGTGCCGACGGCGACGCCGCCCTCTTGTTCGACGGCGCCGCAAGGTCGCGTTCTCGTGTTGGCGAGCGGTTCGAACGCGCTCGCGCTCGCGTTCGAACGCGAATTAGCGGCGCGCGGCGGCGACGCGCGACTCGTCGCGCTCCTTGATCGCGCCGGCGCGCCGAAATCGACGGACGCGCTCAGCCGTGAAATCGCGTCGCTCGCCGACGAATCGTTCCCGACCTCGGTCGTAATTCTAACGTCCTACGACGCTTCCGAGTCCATTTTTACCTCGCAAGGCGCGTGGGAGCAGACGCGCGCGCGCGGAATCGCGTTTCCGATCGTCGCGTTGCAGATTTGGTACAAGCAGGCGCTCGAACGCAAGATTAATCTTACCAGCTTGCGCGTGGTCGCGGCGACGCGCATGGGCGGCGAACTTGGCGCCGACGGCGACGTCGCGCGACCGGAAGACGGCGCCATGGCGGGGCTCATGCGCGCGTTCCAGTTTGAGACGTACATTGCCAAGGGCGCGCGAACCTACGCGTATTGCGTCGATCACGAGTACGACGCCGACGTTCAAGACGTCGCGCGCGATCTCCTTGCGGAGCTTCAAACGAGCGCGGAATTCGCCGAGGACGTCGGCTATCGTTCCGGCGTTCGCCGCGTTATGCGCATGACCGTGCGCGCGCAGGAGCCGGCGCCGCCGACGGAACCGGCGACGCGGAACGCGCCCGTCTGGCTCGTAACCGGCGGTCGACGCGGCGTTACGGCGGAGCTCGCGTACGTTCTGGGAACGGAGTTCGGCGCGAAGTTGTGTCTCGTCGGCTCTTCCGATCCGGAGGTTCCGCACGTCGAAGAGGCGCTCGCGCTCGACGCGGAAGGGCTCAAGGAGCTCAAGAAGCAGATAACGCGCGAGGCGCTTGCGCAGAAGCAGAAGCCGATCGAGGCGTGGTCGCGCTTTGAACGCGCGCTCGAAACGCGCAAGACGCTCAAGAGATTCCAGGACGCCAAGATAGAAGTCGAGTCGTACAATTGCGATCTTGCGGACTTCCAGGCGGCGCGCGAATTGACGCGCAAGCTCGTTGCGAAGCACGGGCGAATCGACGGCGTTCTTTTCGGCGCCGGATTTGAGAAGGCGACCCTCTTTGAGAAGTGCGCCGAAGACGCGATTCTCAGGATTCTCGACGTGAAAGTCGCGTCCGCGGTCGCGATTCTTTCGGCGTTCGACGAGTCGAATTATCCGAAGACGCTCGTCGGCATGGGGTCGATTTCAGGGCGGCTTGGTTCTTCGGGACAGGTCGGCTACTGCGTCGCGAACAATATGCTCGGCAAGACGCTTTCCTCCTTCGCGCGCGGACGCGCCGACTGCCGCGCGCTCCTGATTCACTGGCATCCCTGGGACGAGGTCGGCATGGCGGTGCGACCGGAATCGCGCCTCGTTTTTGAATCGTCGGGCATACCCCTTATGCCGCTCAAAGAGGGGCTGAAGACCTTTGTCGACGAACTTAACGGAGTTCGGCGGCCGGTGGAAATTTGTCAAACGGATCCGGGCTATTACCACTGGTACGCGAAGAATCCCTATCCGTACCTGACCGACGTCGGACTCGCGTTGATTCAAGAGAAGGCGAACGCGCCGCGCGAGACGAGCGCGGAGGCGACTCAGAACGACGTCGCGCAACCGTCCGCGTCTCCGGACGCGCCGACTCGCGCGCTCATTACGCTCGACGAATACAAGCGCGGCGATTCCTGCGTCGCGACCCTCGGACCCGCGCCCCAGCTCGACGATCCGATGGAGCGACTCGGACGATTTGTCCCGAGGCTCGTCGAGACGGAACTGCCCCCGGACGCGTCTTCCCCGGACGCGTGGCGAGGGCTCTACGAGAACGAGTTTGCGCTCGTCGTCGGCGACAACGAGCTTGCGCGCGCGCTTACGGCGGCGCTCAATCGCGTCGGCGTTCCCGCGGACAATCTCGTTCCGACGCCATACGACGCGTGCGAAGAGGATATTGCCCGCGCGATTAGAGCGCGCGGCGAACGGCTCGCGACCATTGTCGATTTGTGCGGATGGACCCGCAACGATCCGGTTTTTACCGAGGAATCCTTGAATCAGACGACGCGAGGCGACGTCCTCTTTGAAGCCTTCTTACTAAGACCGGTCGTTAGAGAACTGCGGCCCGTCGGAGGGTTCGCGCGATACAATCACATGGTTGCGACTCGATTCGGCGGAGATTTTGGTCTTTCCGCGTTGGAGAGCTATCCTGAAGGCGGCTTCGGAAGCGGCGTCGCCAAGGGGTTGCGCGACGAGTTGCACGTTAAAGAGAATCTGTACGTTCCGATTAAGGTCGTCGATCACGCGTGCGACGCGCCGATCGAGCGCGTCGTCGCGCATTTGCTCGCCGAGCTTCGCCAGGAGCGACTTGCGATCGCGTCCGGCGCGAATCGCGATCCGATACTCCTTGCGAACGAGCGCGAGGGACGCGAGACGTCGGGCGAGTGGTCGCCGTTCGATATTGAGACGGGCTATATGGGCGAGCGGCGTTACGTCGTGCGCACGATCGGGCTCCCGCATTTAACGGACGCGACGACGTCGGACTGGTTCGAGTCGCTGAAGCGTTCCGAGCCTCGGGACGGGGCGTGGCTGCTCGTCGGCGGCTTGCGCGGGATAACGAACGCGAACCTCTACGCGCTCGCGCGCGAAGTTCGCCCGAAGAAGATCTGGCTGGTCGGCTCGTCCGACCTTGAGCCGATCGACGCGAAGTATTTGGATCTTTCCGAGTCGGAGCTGGGCGCGGTTCAGCGCGAAATGACGCGCGAGTCGCTCAAAATGAAGGTCAGTCCGGTTAAGCGCTGGAACAAGTTCCACCGCAATCTGGAGGGCGCGCGCAATCTTCGCGCGTTCCAGCGGCTTGGAATCGAGATCGAGTATCGCGCGTGCGATTCGAGATTTACCGATAAGATAGGCGCGCTTGTCCGCGAAATTGAAGCGAGCGGCGACCGCATAACCGGCTTGGTCTTCGGCGCCGGCTGGGCAGGTCGCGACAACGCGATCGAGCTTGGCGACCCGAACGACATCGTTAACGGAACGCTCACGAAGACGAACGGGCTTTCCTTCTTCCTGGAATCGCTGGCGAATCATCCTTTGCGCTTTGCGGTCGCGTTTGGATCGGTGAGCGGGCGGTTCGGCGGCAACGGGCAGAACAGCTACACGGGCCAGAACGACATGAGCGCGAAGACGATTCACGCGTGGCGCGGTCGCAAGCCGGACTGCCGATTCCTGTGCGTCGAGTGGGGACCGTGGGGCGACGTCGGCATGGCGGCGCGGCCCGACGTTAAGGGCGCGCTCGTCGCCGCGAAGATCCTCTTCCTTACGAAAGAGACGGGCGCGCCGCTCTTCGTCAACGAGTTCCGCGCCGGGCTCCCGGAACCGGAAGTTCTATTCGTGTCGTGGAAGTATTACGATCGCTTCCAACCGGAAGTAACGTCGAATCCGAAGCGCGTTCTGACGAGCGCGTCGGCGGAGCGTGCGACGGACAAGTTCGCGACAGGTCGCGGCGTCGTAATCGACGGGGATTCGTGGGAAGCGCGCGAACTCCGCTCGTACGTTGGCGAATGTCCGATTGCGGACGCGTCGTTGTACTTTATAACGCAGCCGCGCGAATACGGCGCGCTGAAAGCGGTCGGCGACGCGCGAATCGCCGCGCGACGCGAGGAGATGGAGAAGGTGATGACTCGCGTTCTCGCGTGGCGTGAGGCGCGACGCGGGCACGACGACGACGCGCTCGTTATTCTCGGAATTGCCAACGACGACGCGGTTGGACCGGCGCGCGACGAGGGCGAGGAATATTTCGCGCGCGCCTCGGAATTAGAGGAGAGCGGCGAGTACGGACAATTTGAGATCGCGCTCATGACGGCGCCCCTCGACGCGACGCCGACGCGCGCGCTCGTCGACGCCATGCTTGCCGAAGCGCAGGCGGAGGACGAGCCGGAAGAAGAGGACGAGCCGGAAGAAGAGGACGCGCCGGAAGAAGAGCCTGCGCCGGTCGCGTCGCGTTCGCTGGTCGAGCGCGTTTCCGCGTCGCGCGATCAGATCGTCGGCGCGCTGACGCCGGATCCGAGCGTCGCGCCGTACCTCCTGCAGCATCAGCTCAAGGGAACGCCGATCTTGCCGTTCGTCGTCGCGCTCGAATCCTTTGCGGAGACCCTTGCCGACAATACGAACCGTAAGAGGTGGATGTTCTGCGGAATCAGGGCGGTCAACGGGCTGATCTTTACGCAGCCGCGCCCGTACCGTTTGCAGACGATCGCGACGCGCGACGACGACGTTTGCAACGGATGCTGGAATATGCGACTGGTCGGCGAGCGCTTTAACGCGAGCGGCAAGCTTGTGAACGATTCCTTCCTCTATTTCACCGCCAACTGCTGCATGACGGAATCGCCGGACGCGAACGCCGTCGTCGCCCCGAGTTTAACGCTCGACCTCAACGGCGCGGTCGAATGGACGCCGAGCTATCCGGGTCCGAATCCGAACGGGTTCTATCACGGACCGGCGTTGCAGAAGCTCAAGCGCTGCTACTTTAAGAGCGAAACTGAAGCGATCGGCGTTCTCGAGGCGCCGACGCGCGAGGAACTG
>CADCOO010000030.1 GCA_902803085.1 uncultured Planctomycetota bacterium | reverse complement strand
TAACGCCGCCCTCTTCAATCGCGCTCTTAAAGACGCCGCGGGTCGTTCCGCAATCTTCGCACGTTACCACGCAGTTCTGCGAGACCGACGCGAGCTTACGCGTTAGGTAACCGGAGTCCGCCGTCTTAAGCGCCGTGTCCGAAAGACCTTTACGAGCGCCGTGCGTCGACGAGAAGTATTCGAGAACCGAAAGACCTTCTAGGAAGTTCGCCTTGACCGGCGTCTCAATGAGCGTGCCGTTAGGACGCGCCATCAGACCGCGAAGACCCGCAAGCTGACGAATCTGCTCCATACCGCCGCGCGCCCCGGAGTGCGCCATGAGGTAAACAGGATTAACGTAGCCCTTCTTACGGCGTTTAACGTCGCCAGCCTTCTTCGCTTCGGCTTCCGTCTTGTACGAGTCGTTCTCGAACGTCTTCTGCATCTCGGCGGTTACGTCGTCGCGGACCTTCGACCAAATGTCGAGAACCTTGCTGTAGCGTTCGTCTTCGCCCACGAAACCTTCGTTCGCCTGCTCGCGCAGGTCTTGAACTTCCTTTTCCGCCTTGGCGATAATCGCCTTCTTCGCCGGCGGCGTAATGAGGTCGTCGGTCGCGAAGGAAAGACCGCTCTTCGTACTCTGCTCAAAGCCAAGGCGCATAATGCGGTCGAGGAGGTCGATCGTCGCGCGGCGACCGAGCAATTCGTGGCAGTCGCTAATTACGATCGAAAGCTGTTTAGAATCCTGGGGAATGTTGTAATAGGGCGAGCCGTCCGCAAGAATCTGATTGAAGATGATGCGACCCGGCGTCGTCTCGAACAACTTGCCGCCCGTAATCGACGGATCGTTCTTCAGCGTTCGTCCAGCCGGCATGCGGACTTTGATCTTCGCGTGCAGATCAACCTTGCCGAGCGAGTGCGCGAGCAAGCATTCGTCGATCGAGGAGAAGACCATGCCTTCGCCCGGCATTCCTGGCATGTCCATAGTAATGTAGTAGCATCCCATAACGATGTCTTGGGACGGGGACATAATCGGCTTGCCGTTAGCGGGGCTGAAGATGTTGTTGGTGGAAAGCATGAGGGTGTGCGCTTCCACCTGCGCTTCGAAGGAGAGCGGAAGGTGCACCGCCATTTGGTCGCCGTCGAAGTCGGCGTTGAATCCCTTACAGACGAGCGGATGCAGATTAATGGCGTTTCCTTCGACAAGGAGCGGCTCGAACGCCTGAATGCCCATGCGGTGCAGGGTCGGCGCGCGATTGAGGAGAACCGGGTGGTTCTGAATAACTCTTTCGAGAATATCCCAAACCTCGTCGTCGCGGCGTTCGATCATCTTCTTAGCGCTCTTGATCGTATCGGCGTGTCCGCTCTCTTTAAGGCGGCGAATAATAAACGGCTGATAGAGTTCGAGCGCGATCGGCTTGGGCAGACCGCATTGGTGAAGGTGCAGGTGCGGACCGACGACGATAACGCTACGCGCAGAGTAGTCGACGCGCTTGCCGAGCAGGTTCTCGCGGAAACGACCTTGCTTGCCCTTGATCATGTCGGTCAAGGATTTGAGCGGACGATTGCTCGGACCGACGATCGGACGCTTATTGCGTCCGTTGTCGAAGAGCGCGTCGACCGACTGCTGGAGCATACGTTTCTCGTTGCGCACGATGACGTCGGGCGCGTTAAGATCGAGCAGCTTACGGAGGCGCGAATTGCGATTGATAATACGACGATAGAGGTCGTTGAGGTCGGAGGTCGCAAAGGTGCCGGAATCGAGAAGGACGAGCGGGCGCAAGTCAGGCGGAATAACGGGGATGACGTCGAGCACCATCCACTCGGGCTTATTCTCTTCGCGGCAGTTCTTGAGCGCTTCGACGAGCTTCAGTCGAGAGATAATTTCCTTGCGGCGCTGCTTGGACTTGCAGTCCTTGAGTTCCTCGCGCAACTCTTGGGCAAGCGTAACGACGTTGAGATTCTGAAGCAACGCGCGAATCGCCTCGGCGCCCATTTCTGCGCGGAAGGTATAGCCTCCGATTTCGAGATCCTTGAATTTATTCTCGTCAAGGAGTTCTCCCTTCTTAACGGGCGCGTCGCCCGGATCAATGACGACGTACTCTTGGAAATACACGAC
>CADCOO010000029.1 GCA_902803085.1 uncultured Planctomycetota bacterium | reverse complement strand
GCTGAAGGTCGCCCCCGAGGGGTATGAGTTCGCTCTCCCGACCGAAGCTCAATGGGAATACGCGTGTCGCGCCGGCACGACCGACGCCCTTTACGGCGATTTGGACGAAATCGCCTGGCACGAGACTAATTCCGGCGCTAAGACGCATCCCGTCGCGACGAAAGCGGCGAACGCCTGGGGAATCTTCGACATGATCGGCAACGTTAGCGAATGGGTTGCCGACGCGGAGGGCGCCTATCCGACCGAAGCCGTAACGGACCCGGTCAATCCCGGCGCCGAGCGTTCCGATCGCGTTACTCGCGGGGGCAGCTATGACGACGACGCCGAAGATTGTCGCGCCGCCGCGCGCAGCGACGAGGAACCGGGCGATCGCGACGAAGAGGTTGGAGGCCGCCTCGCGCTCGTTCGCGTCAACTAGCCTATAGGGTTCTCGGCGACTGACCAAACATTAGAATTCAACGGCGTTCAAACGAGATTTGAGCGCCGTTGGACATTTAAGGAATCTTGCGATTCGCCGCTCGTAACGCTCCGGCTGCGGCGGCAGGTTGATATAGAATTCATTAGGTCGGTTTCTAGGCGCAACGTCTAAAATGGCGCCTCAACGACCATAGATCGCTTCCCTTCAGGATCGAAATATCGCGGTTTTTGTCGTGTTTTCTTGTTTATGCCGTAGTCGGTCGTTATTGAAGTTTTTGTTGATTTACGCGCCTGTCTTTTCATCCTAATCGCGATGGTTTGTTGTCTGTCGCTTTGTCGTTAAAAGTTTCTGAATTTTGCCAGCTTGTTTAACGCGCATAATTGATTGGTCTTGTCTTGGAGCATTCGTAGAGATTTTTTTGTTTTTTTCGGCAGTTCATTGACAAAAACGAAACGAATCCATAGAATGAGGATGGGGCTTGAGCGAATTCGCCTGGCTCTGGGAGAATTGGGATTAACCCCCTGAGGGATGGTTGCTCCTTAATGAAGGGGGCGTTGGCTCGATTTTCCGGAATTGCGCAACTTATTTTGCGCGAGGACGTCAGAAGAGACGTAAGGCGCGGCGCGTTGTAGCGAGGGCTCGAGCTTGACGGGCGCGCCTTTAAAGAGAAGTAGTCGTCGACGTGGGGCAAGCGGATCGACGCTACGAACGAGCAAGTTGGAATTCGTACTGCGGACGCGCAGGAGACGCGAGTTTCAGCGATAATTAGCTAATTTTATGCACGTGAAGCGGCGCGCGTAAGCGAACGCGCGCGCGCCGCTTCCGGCGGCAGACAAGACTTGCCGACCCGACGAAGGTCGCACAAGCCTAACGGTGGAGTCATATACAGCTATGCGTAAGAACATCATGATCGTTTTGCAAGGACTGCTCAACTTCAAGAAGAACTCCGTTCACCCCGGAAAACGCGGAGAAAAAGCTCTGCGGCTCGAATCCCTCGAGAATCGCGAACTCCTGTCCGCCTCAACGCTACAAGACGCTCAGGCGATCCGGGAGATCGTCGCGCCGGAAATTGAGCTCGTCTCGACCCTCGAGAAACCGGAATACGAGTCGGTCGACCTCTCGAAATTCCTCGCGCAGACGAACCCGTACCCCTACGTCTTCTCCTCCGCCTATCTCGACGAGACCCCGCACGACGCCTTTAACTCTTCCTATGCCGTCGCGCCCTCTGGCTTGAGCGGTTATTCTTTCACGCTCGCCGAGGAGGAGATTGAGGTTTCCAACGCGATTATCGACGGGAAGATTACCGTCGATACGCTCGACGACGTCGTTGACGCCGAAGATGGTAAGACGTCGTTACGCGAAGCGATCGCTGAGGCCAACAGAAGCTCGACGACGGTGAAGATCGTCTTCGACCAAGATCTCCTGCCGAACCAGCCGAATGGCGACGGGTATGAGATCAATCTTTCTACGCTTGGATCACTTGAGATTTCGAATGGCGTTACAATCGACGGCGCAATTGGCTCTGAGATCATAACCGTTAAGGGGAACGGCGGCGAGGGCAGCGAGGCCACCTTCCCAGTCTTCACCTTATCGGCTTCCAAAGAAATTACGGTTACGTTCAACAATATTACCATCGCGTATGGTCGGTATGGAATATACGCGTCTGACGCTGGGATAAACGCGAAAATTGAGAATGTTACGGTTTCTAACAATGAGCTTGGCGGCGTCTACGTTACTAAGAACGTTACCGTAACAAACAGCGTTATTTCTTGGAATGGGGGCGACGGAGTTAACACAACGTGGGCGGTATACGCTACTGATTCGGCAATTCACCATAATACTGGCAACGGAATCTATACGCAAAGTAGGAGCGGTTATGTCATCGGCAATAAGGTGGTCAGGGAAATCGTTGGCGGCGTCGTCAAAGAAGAACCTTATGGAGTCGATTGGAACGGCGGTTACGGTATCATTGATAATCGACCGGATACAGGCGCTAACGTTTCCGTAAATTATGACGGCAACACTATTGTCGATAAGCCTACGACGATTAAGAACAACGGTTTGGGCGGTATCTATTCGACGGGCAATATAAAAATCGCGAACGTCGAGGTCGACGACAATAATGGCGTCGGCGTTTATTCGGGGAATGGTACTATAACGATAACGAGCGCTAGCGTCTCGCATAATACGGTAGCCGGCGTTTTTTCCATGGCCAGTAGCGTTACTCTTTCGAACTCGCATATCGATGGTAACGGATTTACGAGCGGGGTTCAGACTAATGATTACGATCCGAGTTATCTAACGACGCTCTTCTCGGCGTCCGGCTTCTCCAACGAATTCAAAGCGTTGATCGGCTTAACGACTAACGACACGATCGAAAACAAAACCGTGTTCGCGAAACGTCAGCTTGCAGACGCAAAACACGCAGTTGGCGTTTACGCCAAGGGGGTGATTACGCTCGAAGATTCGTCCGTGAACGGCAATGCGGGCGAGGGCGTCGTTTCAAAGGGTAAGGTAACGGTAACGAATTCCTCGATCAATGGGAATACCGGCGACGGTATTGAAACCTCGCACAAGGACGGCGTGATCATTACGGTTACAAAGACGGACGACGTAGCTTACGGGGTTAATCAAAACGGCGGCTTTGGCGTCAGGTCGACGGACACGAACGGTTTGGTAAGCGTAACCGGCGCGAGCAGTAAGTCGGTTACGATTAATAACAATGGACTCGACGGTATTAACGCGAAGAACAAGGTATCGCTTACGAACGCAACCGTATCTAAGAACTACGGGTCGGGCGTCGTTTCGACGAGTAACTCGGTCGAGCTTACCGACGCGACGGTGAGCGACAACGGATACGTTTGGAGCGATGAAACGACGCGCGGCGACGCGAACGCGACCGACGGCTACGGCGTCAAGGCGCCTAACGGAACCGTAACCGTAGCGGGCGGCGCGATCAATGGTAATCGCAAAGACGGTATTAACGCGAAGAACAAGGTTACGATCTCGAACGCGACAGTGTCTAAGAATTACGGGTCTGGCGTCGTTTCGACGGACAAAGAAGTCGAGCTTACGGCTACGACGGTGAACGACAATGGATACGAGTG
>CADCOO010000028.1 GCA_902803085.1 uncultured Planctomycetota bacterium | reverse complement strand
CGTCGTCGAGCTTTTCGAGCAGGCGTTTGACGGCGTAGTAATTGTTCTGCGAAGCGGCGCGCTGGAGAGGCGCCAGTTTCGGATCGAGAGGCGCGTAAGGATAGGGCTTCTTATTCCAGTTCGCGAGGAGCTCCTTGATTTTAGCGTCTTTCGCGAGTTCGAGCGCCTTTTTCCCGTTATAAACGGCGTCTAGTTTCGCGCCGTTTTCCAGCAGGCGTTGCGCCGCCCAGAAGTTTCCGGTCGAAGCGGCGCGATGGAGCGGCGTTTCGCCGGCTTTAGTCGTCGCGTTTGGATCGGCGCCGTAATCAAGGAGCTGAAGCGCGATTTGCGTCGAATTAGCGTCGTCGAGCGCGAGCGCGTGCCAGATCGGCGGCGCGTTGAAAATCGGCGCGTTCGGATCGGCGCCAGCTTCGAGCAGCGCGTCGACGACGATCGGACCGTCCCCGGAGTAGATCGCAAACGCGAGCGGCGTCAGACCTTGCGCATTGGCGCGATTGGCGAGTTTCTCGGCGCTTGGAGCGTTTGCCAACGCGGCGTCGACGGCGGCGAGACGCTGATCGAGGTACTTTAAGTCCGCGCTTTTGCGATTGGCGCCGACGAGTTTCGCGATTGGGTCGCCGGACTTGCCGGGCTCAAGTTTCGCGTTTTGGACGCCGGTCAGCGCTTTAAAGAGTTCGTCTTGCGCCATCGCGCCCGGAAGCGCGCAGCATAACAGCGCCGCGATCGCGAGGAACGTCGCGGCGGCGATTCGTGAAAATTTCATTCGCATTATCTCGCGTTAGAATGGGAATTAGAGTTCCGCGCGCAATTTCGCGATTGCGGCGCGCATACGCTCGAGCGTGAGTTCCTTGCCGATCACGGCGGCGACGTCGGTGCCGCCTCCCGGCGTCGCTTGCATTCCGGAGAGCGCGATTCCCAGCGGATAGAGGAGCCAGCCCGCTTTGACGCCAAGTTCCGCAACGAGCGGCGCGCATGCGTCGTAGACTCCCTGGCGCGACCAATCGGTAACGCTTTCGAGCGCGGGCAGAAGTTTCTCGAGCGCGACGAGCGCGTCGTTTTCATTCGTCTTGAATTTCTTATTGCGATAGAGCTCGATCGAATACTCCGGCATTTCCTGGATAAAGGCGACGCGCGCGGGTATGTCGCTGAGAATTTCGCAGCGCGGCTTGAGATTGACGCAGAGGAGTTCGAGATTTATCGGGCGTTTAACGACAGATTCAACGTACGGACGCGCGAGCTTAACGAACTCTTCGTCGGAAGTGCGATTGATATACTGGGCGTTGAAGGCGCGCAATTTAACGATATCGAAGATGGCGGGCGCCTTGTTAATCCACTCGGGATTCCATATTTTAATCATTTCGTCGAGGGTGAAGTATTCCTCGTCTCCCTTTGGACTCCACCCGAGGAGCAGTAGGTAATTGAGAATCGCTTCTTTGAGATATCCCTGTGCGACGAGATCCTGATAGCTAGCGTCTCCATTGCGTTTGGAGAGTTTTGTGTGCGCGTCCTTCATAACGGGCGGGCAGTGGATATAGACGGGAACGTCCCAGCCGAAAGCGCGATAGAGAAGGTTATATTTCGGGGAGCTGGAAAGATACTCGTTGCCGCGGACGACGTGAGTTATGCCCATGAGGTGATCGTCGACGACGTTCGCGAAATTATAGGTTGGCATGCCGTCGCTTTTAATGAGGATCTGATCCTCAAGTTCGCGATTTTCCACTTCGACGCGACCGTAAATAAGGTCGTCGAAGAAGGTCGTTCCCTCGGTCGGCATTTTCTGACGAATAACGTACGATTCGCCGTTCGCGAGACGCCGCTCGACCTCTTCGCGCGGAAGATCGCGACAGCAACGGTCGTAATGCCCGACGACTTCGCCCGCCGCCTTCTGTTCCGCATGAAGCTTCTCGAGTCGTTCGGCGGTGCAGAAACAGTAGTACGCCTCGCCCTTCTCGACGAGCTGTACGGCGTATTCTTTAAAGATTCCCATACGCTCGCTCTGCACGTAGGGACCGTAGTCGCCGCCGACGTCGGGTCCCTCGTCCCACGTCAGACCGTTTTCCTTGAGCGTATTGTAGATAATGTCGACCGCGCCGTCGACGATGCGTTCCTGATCCGTGTCCTCGATGCGCAGAATGAAATCGCCCCCGGCGCTTCGCGCGGTGAGATAGGCGTACAAAGCCGTGCGAAGATTGCCTACGTGCATATACCCGGTCGGACTGGGCGCGAAACGCGTTCTGACTTTACTCATGGTCGAAATACTCCTCAAGGCGATGGGAAGCGAGCCGCTCCCCGATTGAATAGGTAACAGATCGATTATTGTATCCAAAAATTCCCGATTGGCAACGTCCGCGCGAGAACAAAAGAAGAACGCGACTAACGCGCGAGGCGTCAATCGCGTCTTGCAAGATTGAATTAATCTGAAGATAGCGGATTATTCTTCGTCTTCTTCTTCCAGTTCGGGAACGTCCGGGAAGATTTCGGCGAGCGCTGCGGCGAGTCGAGCGCCGCGCGCTTCGAGATTGATCGCCTTGCCTTCTTTATCGACGAGAACCATGGTCGGAATGGCGTTGATACCGTAGTATTGCGTAATATTGAGGTATTCCTTGCCGTCTTCCTTATCCTTGGCTTCCATGGAGAGCTTGCGAGCGACGGTCTTCCACGGGGTCTTTTCTTCTTCAATGTACTCTTTGAGCGCGTCGAGATCGGAGTCGAGGCTGTAGCCGACGACTTCGAATCCGGCGTCGTGATAGCGCTTGTAGAGCTTGAGAACGTTAGGATATTCCGCGCGGCACGGCGGGCACCAGGTCGCCCAGAAGTCGACGAGGACGACCTTGCCGCGATACTCGTTCCAGTCGATTTCGGTACCGTCGAGGAAGAGTCCTTCCATCTTCATTTCGTTTCCCTTGAGTTCGGCGAACCGAATCTTGCCCTCGAGGGATTCCGCGTACGCCTGGCGTTCGGCGTCTTCCGAGTTCTTAAGAATCTCGTACCCTTTTTTGAGCGTCTCGTTTGCAAGGTCTTCGTGCGTGTATCCGACGAGACTGCAGTATTCTGAGAAACGGGAGAGAACGGAGTCGTCTTTGTCGATGCGCGCGAGCACAGAATCAAGGGTTTTCTGAAGGGTCTCGACGTCGTCGGCGTCGCCGGCTTTATCGAGGGTAACGGCGGTAATGAGGTAGTCGAGCCAATTGGCGCGATTTTCCGGCAGATCGTCTTTAACCATCTCGCGCAACTTGTCGATTTCACCCGCGCGCGCGAGCTTCATTGTTTCGCTACGGAAGGCGTTGAAAGCTTCCGCTTCGCTTTCCTCCTCTTCCTTCTCTTCTTCCTCGTCGTCGAGTACGGCAGACGCCGACTCGGCGCCTTGCGCGAATTGCGCGCCTGTGAAGGAATACGTCATAAAGATCGCGGCGACGGCCGCAGTCGCGTAGGCGCAACTCTTAAAAAAATTCCGAATAGTCATTCTGTAAAACTCCTATTAATGGGGGTTGGGGCGTATTAGTTTCATGCGTGGGATCACTCGATTATAGACGTTCGATTATGTGTTGCAAGAGCTCGAGGCGCCGAATCGCGAAATATTTAAAAAGCCGAACCGCGTCGTCGAATTGACGCGATTCGGCAAAATGGGAAATTTAAAGAACGAGGGCAACCCTTATTTCACGTCGGGAAACTGCTCTTTGAGGAGTCGTTTAAGTTCGTCCCCACGCGCGTCGAGGCTAACGACCTTGCCGTCCTTGCCGACGAGCACCATTGTCGGAATACCGTTGACGCCGTAGTAATCGCATAAATCGAGGTACTCTTTACCTCCCTTTTTCTTGCTAGCGTCGAGCGAGAGCTTTTGAGACGCCGTCTTCCACGGGAGCTTGTTCTCACGAACGAACTTTCTCAGATCGTCAAGGTCGTCGTCCAAACTGTATCCGAGGACCTCAAATCCTGCGTCGTGATATTTCTTATAGAGTTTGAGAACGTTTGGAAGCTCCGCACGACACGGACCGCACCAAGTGGCCCAGAAGTCGACAAGCACGACCTTGCCGCGATACGATTTCCAATTGATCTCCGTCTTGTCAAGATAAAGTCCTTCAACCTTCATCTCATTCCCGAGCAGCTCGGCGAAACGAATCTTACCGACGAGAGTTTCCGCCAACGCCTGATAGCGCTCGTCCTTCGATTTCTTGATAACTGCGTAGCCCTGCTTGAGCGTCTTGACCGCCAACGTTTGATCATAGACCGCTATCATATCGCAGTATTCGTCGAATCGGTACGCGACGCGCCACTCAACGCCAAGTCGCGTCATAATGGAGTCGATCGTAGACACGACGGCAACGCGATCGTCTGCCCTAATCGCAACGTCAAGGGAAGCGGAGGTAACCAGGTAATCGACCCAATTCGATTCGCGCGCCGTGAGCTCCGTCGTCTCCAACGCGCGCAATTCGTCAAGCTTGCCCTCATGCGCAAGCTTCAAAGTGTCTTCGCGGAAAGATTCGAACTTCTCATCCGCCGCGTCGTCCGTGTCGGGATCGTCGTCGTCAAGGTCGTCAAGGTCGTCGTCGGTATCGTCGTCG
>CADCOO010000027.1 GCA_902803085.1 uncultured Planctomycetota bacterium | reverse complement strand
CTCGACCGTCGAGCCGTCTTTCGCTTGGGTTGTTACTATGTCTGACATCTTTGCTATTTCAATATTTCAAAATATGTTGTGTTCTTTACTCAAAAGGAATGCGGTTTCATACCGAGTCACGATTCCTCAGAATCGGTCGCGCCGTCGGAGGGAGGGGAGTCTTGGGGTTGTTCGTTAGGAGTTTCTGACTTGCCCTCCTTAGGTAAAGACTCCTCGTTTCCACTTTCTGGCAAAGTTGTCTCTCCGTCAGCGTCAACTGTATTTGTCTGAGAATCGTCGTTTGCCGACGACTCGCCTAAAACAATTTCTTCAGGCGATTGTTCAAGTTGCCCCTGATCGTCATTTGGCGTTTCCCCGTTTGAATAGCCGCCGTCGACGCTCTCTGAACTTCCTGAGCTATCAACCTTCTCAATGTTTAGACTCTTCTGATCTAACTCATTCGGCGCTTTTGGTTGATCTTCTGTTTCGGCCGGGACCTCGTCCGACATATCGTCGTTAATCAGTAGGGCGATCGTCCTATCGTCGTGTTTTCCTTTTACTTTAAACATGAGCCCGTCGAGCAAACTCTGCGCGCGATCTTCCGCCGTGCGCGTCTTATCCAGGACGCCAATGAAATCCTGAGAATCGTTCGGTTCGAAGCGATGCACGCGCTCGTCTTTACCCTGTAGCGTCTCGTTCCAGAACGTGCGCCAGTATCCGATCTTACCGAGATCGCTCTCCGCGGGGAAGAACGGGTCGGTCAGTCCGTCCGTCATGAGCGCGAGCGCTTTGAAATCCTCCACGAACGCAACCTTAACGCGTTTCGCAACCGCCGCAGGGTCGATCTCCTCGCGCATCGTAATAAAGCGAGTCTGTCCAGCGTACTCGCCCGCGTCGGGCGCGCCCATCGGAATCACGGCGTCGCGACCGTTCGGGCGATAGATCGCCAGCCCGCCGTCGCCGACCCAGTACGTAATAATCGCCCAGAACGCTTTCGACGTTTCCGTTTCCGGGAAGCGTTTAACTGCGGCGAAGAGGAGCGTCGTACTGTAATCCTTAATCGTCGCGTCCTTTTCGTCGGGCTTCTTCTTATTGACGCGACTAGCGTTCGGATCCTCCGTCTCCTGCGGCGCGTTATAGTCGGCGACCGCCTGGGTCAGCGCCGTCCACACCTTATGAACGCCGCCGTAGAGTAATGTGTTAAAGGAAACCGGCTTGACGTCCTGATTGGGATCATCCCCCGGCTTGGGAACGAAGGTTAGCGCGCCGTCCTCACATTTTTCAAAATCCGTTTTTGGCGCCTCGCCCTGCGAAAGTTCCGACCAGCGCTTGCGCAACGCGGAGTCGATTCCTTGCGCGTATCGTCCGTCGACGTCGCAAAAGGCAGGTTTCATCGCGGTAACGAGCGTCTCGCACGCTATGCGCGATCCCTCGCGCGAGAACTTCGCCGACCCGGCGCCGTCCGCTACGGCGATAAAGCTCCATTGATCGGGAGTCTGCGCGACGTCGCGGAGAAAATGATCGTCGCGGAATTTTGATTCCTGCGCGTGCGAGCGCCCGCGTTGACTCGCGCAAAGAAGAGTAATCTGCGGCGAGTCGGAGAGCGTCGCGCTGTCTTTGTCGGCGTCTTTTTTCCAGTAGTCGCCGTTTTCCGGCGCTGGATTGTTTTCCCACAAATCCCAAGGGTCGGGATTGATGAGGAGCGGAGCTTTGCACGTCCACGTTTTAGCGGTAAACTCACCCTCAAGATTAAATGTTTTATCGTCGGTAAAGCGTTTTTGTCCGACGTGACAATCGGCCTTAATTCTGATAACGCCGTCGTAACCCTTCTTCGGCGTTCCCTGAATAACAAGTATTCCTTCCTTCGGGGTAAACTTGCACTCCATCCCAATCTCTTCAAACCCTCTGATTTTATCAAGTTTTATCGATTCGGAATAAGGGATGACGACCTTTGTAAAGTCGAGCGTTTCAAAGTACTTCTCTTTAGCCTTACCGACGCGCGGTTTAAAGTTGTAGATCTTCTCGTAAAAGGTACGAATCGCTGAAAAATCTTCTTTGGTCAAGCATTTTTCTAACTCGATTCTGAAAGCAAGCTGGAGACTAGAGTCTTGCTTGTCTACAACGGGAGGAACGTCGGTTTCACTTGGAGGCTCAGACTCTTCAGGTGTTTTGGTGGGAACGGAAGAATCTTGGGGAACGACTTCGGAAGAGGACGTCGCGCTGGTTTCGACGGTTACGGCTTCGTTACCAGGATCGGCGGTTTCTTCCAGAAGACCATGAATTTCTAAGGCCTCAGTCGACGGATCTTGCTCATCGTTTAATACCTTTTCTGCAATGGCTTCTATCGGCGTATTATCCTCTTGCTGGGAGGACGATGAATAAGATTGTTTGTCCGTTTCTTCAGCTCCGGATTCCTGAGCATCCCTTACAACATCTTCATTTTCGTTATGTTCGTCGTACATTTTACTACTTCTTTTTCTAAACCACGTCCAGGGCTTCCACCAACGCCAAGACCCGACGTTATTTTTATCCTTTTTCTTTTTCATAACTCGCGTCTCCTAAAATGTGAGCGCTCCCCTAAAGGCGTCGACGCTCAGAGGGCTGAAGGTCGCGTTCTACCATTATATCGTTTAGCGCCATCAAAACGGTTCGATCGTCATGATACCCTCGCTCAGAGAACATCATGCCGTCCAAAAGCGCTTGCGCGCGCTCCTGCGGCGTGCGTTTGACGTCGAGTACGCCAGGGAAATAAGACGCGAACTTACCGT
>CADCOO010000026.1 GCA_902803085.1 uncultured Planctomycetota bacterium | reverse complement strand
GCCTAGCGGGAGGTGCTGCTTGTTAATGTCCATGTAATTATGGACGGCGAGTCCCCACTGCTTGAGATTGTTCGTGCACTGCATACGACGAGCCGCTTCGCGCGCCGCCTGAACCGCCGGAAGGAGAAGCCCAATAAGAATACCGATAATAGCGATAACGACAAGTAGCTCAACCAGAGTAAAGCCGCGGCGGCTACTCTCGCTCTTACGAATACAATTAACCATTATATTAATCCTTGGAAACAGGAAGCCCTGACCCGCGCAAAAACGCGGATCGTTACGAACAACGCTCACTGTCTCGTATCGTCAGCAGGAAAATCAAATGGCTGCGTATCAAAGTAGGAAGCCGACGGACGAAATGAACGACGCGCCGCACATGCGCCGCGATGACCGCATTGTAGCAAATCTTTTCCACAATGTCAAGGGCTGACGCGTAATTGTATCCCTCATCGGACAAAATTTGACGAAATACGTAGGTTTGTTTCGTTACGGCAAATTTTAACGTTTGGCTCGCAGTCTCGTTCGCAAAACGAATTGTCGCCCGACGTCTTGCAAAACGCTTTTCAGTTTATAAAATTGGCGTCGAACCTAATAGGCGCGTCTTGCGCGTCGGCATTTTGAAAGGACAGCTATGAAACTCATTCAACTAACGGCGTCGCTCGTCGGTTTAGCTCTGGCGTCGACGACGACCCTCGCGCTCGGACAAGAGTCGACGTCAGCGTTAAGCTACGACCCGACCGCGACGGCGCAATCGCTCGGTCTGGAACCGTACGCGATCCCCGCGGACTTTTTCCCCGTTTTCCCATGGGATCACCTCGGCAGCTGGGGAGATCAGTATCAGCCGCTAAAAGAAGGAATCCAATCGACGGCGGAGTGCGCGTGCACGCTCTCGGGCTTCGTCGATTCAGAGGAAGGAATCGCATTTGCGAAAGAGTCTGGTCTGCGCTGCATTCTGGAATCTCATTTTGAGCGTTTTGACGATCGTCAAGTTTCAGGCGCGGAGCTTGCGGAAAAGCTTGCGGCGATCGACGCGGGAATTAAAGAGCGAGTCGAATCGACGAAAGACGATCCTTTCGTTCTCGGGTACAATCTTACGGACGAGCCCGGCGCGTATCATTTCAAGTCGCTCGCGGCAGCGGTCGCGGCGGTCAAGAAATACGCGCCCGGCAAGCTGGCGTACATAAATCTGTTTCCAGGTTACGCGTCGACGATCGGGGCTGACGTCGATTCGCAATTGGGCACGTATTCGTACGAGGAGTATCTGGAGCGATTCGTTCAAGATGTCAAGCCGCAACTTCTCAGTTACGACAACTACATGATCGAGTACTCCGAAGACATGCGCGATTGGCCGCGCGCGAGCGTCTTCTTCAGCGACTTATTTGCGGTGCGGAAGGTCGCGCTCAAGTACGATTTGCCGTTCTGGTTCATTGGCAGTAGTTTGTGCATTATGGAGGACTCGTCGCCTCCGACGCCGGCGCGTTACGCGTTCCAAACGTACGTACCGCTCGCCGCCGGCGCGCAAGGCTTGACCTGGTTCCTGTACTATCCGCTCGGCTGGGCGGAAAGTCCGATCGACGCGAACGGTAAAAAGACGCTTTCGTGGCAGTATATGCGCGACGTCAACGTTCAGGCGCAAGCGCTCGGAATGAAGCTCAAGAAATACCGCTCGACCGACCTCGGGCTCACTCAACTTTACACTAAGGAAGATTACCCGAATCTCCCGCAGTTCCCGGCGCCGCCGACAAAAGTTCTGCCGAACGTTTCGGCGCGTTTCTCAACGTCGGGCGCGTTCGCGGCAAATGAAAAGCCTCGCATTTTGGTCGGGGAATTCGCAGAAATTGGGGGCGATTCGGTCGCCGCAATGGTCGTGAATTTGAACTTCGGCTCTTCGATCAAAGTAACGTTCGACAAGCCGAACGGTTTCTCGACGCTCAAGACGATCTCGCCGATCGACGGTAGCGAGACGGTCGTTAGCGAGGAAAAACTGAAGTCGGGCTTCTGGATTATTCCAGGGCACGGGACGCTCTTCGTCTGGGAAAAATAACGCAAAGCTTCTCCCGGGATACGTTGAGAACGCGAGTTCCTTATGCGAGCTCGCGTTCCTTTCTTTTCCAAAGAACCGTACGATTTTCTCTCTTGCTCCAAAGATCGCATCTTCAAGTTTTTTTCGAGAGGATAGCCTTGCGTCTCCGTTACAAACCAACCAAACGTCGTTTCTTTTGGAACTACGGACACAATTTTCGCGTCAAAAAGTTAATTGTCATATTGCGTGAACTGCGCGACTATGCTACAATGGAGATAGAACCCTGAGACTCAATCGGCGCGCGACGATCGACTGCCGCCGCCGAATTTGATATGCAACTTTTGACGAAAGATTCGCATTGGCGAATCGCAGCTTTTATGAGGTAAACGGATGAATTCTTTCACGACGGCCGGTAAAAAACGCACCGGTTTCACTCTCGTCGAGCTTTTGGTCGTTATCGCGATCATCGGTATTTTGATTGGTCTATTACTTCCCGCCGTTCAAGCGGCGCGTGAAGCGGCTCGGCGTATGCAGTGCACGAACAATCTCAAGCAGTTGGGTCTCGCGGCCCAGAATTTCCAAGACGGTCAGCGTCTTCTCCCGTGCGCCAGTTATCAGACGCTCCTGAAGAAGTACGAGCCGAACAACGGCTCCTGGGGACGTTTCTCCGGTCTGCTCGTTATGCTCCCGTACATGGAGCAGAACGCGCTGTACTCGACGGCGCTCACGCAAATTGAAGCGGGCAGCGTTCCGTGGACGACGGGCGACAACATCGCGTGGTGCCAGACGGTGCCGGGCTTCCTGTGCCCTTCGGACGGCAACGGTAAGCATGGCACGGGCGATATGGCGGCGACGAACTACCACCTCAATCGCGGCGATATGACGGCGAACTGGGACTGGGACGAATACCGCGGCGCGTTCGCGAACGGCAACAAGCATGAAATGACGCTCGCCGATTACACCGACGGCACGAGCAATACGCTCATGTTCTCGGAAGCGTGCGTCGGAAGCTCCAAGACCTTTACGAAGATCAAGGGCGGCACGGTTCTCCTCGGCGGCGCGTTCAATAACGGTCACACGACGAGCTGGTCGAACTTCTACTTCACGCCCGCCGTCTGCGCGGCGACTCGCGGTACCGACGGCGAGTACAGCAAGAATTACAGCGTCCAGACGAACGCCAATCAAAGTATTGGCTACCGTTGGGGCGACGCTCAAAACCCGTACACCATGGTCTATACGATTCTGCCTCCGAACTCGCCGACCTGCGCGTATAACGGCGGCGAAGACAACGTCGTTACCACGGCGACGAGCAATCACTCCGGCGGCGTGAACGCGTGCTTTGCGGACGGTTCCGTCCACTTCATTAGCGATACGATCGACGCTGGCAATCAGTCGAGCGACTTCTATGACGTCGTTCCTAACAAGGAGCGTCCTCAAGACTACGGCGGAAAGTCGGTCTACGGCGTCTGGGGCGCGATGGGCACCTCCGCCGGCGGCGAGTCCGTCACCTTTAACTAGTCGGGCATAACGCGTCGCACACGGCGCAACCGCAACGATACCTAAAAGAATCGCCGCAAGATCGCGAACGTCTCGCGTCTTGCGGCGATTTTTTATTACTAATAACGCGTTGGTTCTTATTTGCGGCAGGTTCGACTCGATGGACGTCGGTAGTTATTCACGTTTATTGGGCGGTTACCAATGCCAATTGCATTTGTGAAATCGTAGCGACCAACGGGAGCGGGCTTTTACCAACCGCGCGGCTAGCGCGAAACGCCAACCCGGGCTCCGGGCGCAAGCGTCAAGCTCGTCCTTTCGTCGTTAGTAGAGGTAATTGGCGAGTCGCGCTTCGTCGAGATGCTGAATCGCTTTTTGAACCGTGTCGAATGGGATTCCGGCGCGATTATCGAAAATATATCGCACGACGTCGTATTCTTCGAGCGCTTCCTCAACGGCTTCTTCCAACTCTTCAAGGTCGAGCGTCTCTTCTTCCTCGCCGTCGTTCCAAATGAACTGACTCTCGTCGGTCGCGGTTATGGTTACGTCGAGAATTTTCTCTTCTTCTGCCTTCTGAATCGCCTCTTCAAGCGTTACCTGCTTGCCCTTCTCTTTACGACTCATATCGGCGGCGGTCATGAACGCAAAGATATTGATCGTCTCCTGCTTGTCGACCGGCGAGACCCCCGTCTCGAAGAATTTGCAAATTTCACGAACGAGCGGCTCGTACCCCTCGTAATCGCCAACGTTCACGACTTCCTTTTCGCCGTAGACCTTGCAACTGTACGGCGCCGCGCCCTTACGAATCCCGCGGAACGTTCCAATACGACGATCTTTCCAAACGCCGACGACAACGTCCGCGCCAGGCGTGTTCACGCGCGAAACGGACACGCAGTCAGGACCCATCACGGTGAAGAGGGACTCGACCCCGTGAATTCCGTACCAGTAGAGGGACGGATGCTTCGGATTCGTCGGCGCGGGACTGGTCGCGTCGCATCCGAGGACGGCGCCGATCTTCGGGTCGTTGCGCAATTCCTGATACGCCTTGACGTATCGGAGCGAAGAGGCGGTAAAGACGGGCACGTTCGCTTCTTCCGCAAGCTTGAAGATATCGAGAACGTCGCGGAGCGAGCCCGCCATCGGCTTGTCGATAAAGAGGGGCTTTTTCGCCGCAATAACAGGTTTCGCCTGCTCCAGATGCGGTCGTCCGTCGACGCTCTCTAGGAGGATTCCGTCGACGTTTTCAACGAGCTCTTCGATCGTACCGTACACTTTGAGCCCCGCGTCTTCGCAGAACTTCGTATACTCGTGAACGCGATCCCAACTGTCGACGTTGTCGGGAACGCCGCCGGGAAAGACGCCGACGACTTCGAATTTCTGAAAGAGTTCGTCGCCGTCGGGATTATTAATCGTTTTAACGAACGCGGGCACGTGCGACGTGGTGGCGCCAATCACGCCGATTTTAAAAGTACCGTCTGCGGCAAGCGCGGCGTTTGTCAAAAGCGTCGCCATGCAGAGCGCGGCGAAAACCGCGAATATGCGTTTCATAAGAATAGGCTCCTATCGTTGGAATCAAACTAGGTAAATAACGGCCGACGTCGCTTCATAGCGAACGTCGACCGTCTATTATAGAAAAAATGGGGGACGTGACAAGTTGCAACCAATTAGTCCGAATTCCGTCCTGAACCGAGGCAATGCTTTAACAGTCCGTCGCACCCGGCGTCGACTTCGCTAAACGTCAATTCGAAATTATCGTGATACCACGGATCGCTAATATCGCCGGGCCGATCGGTGAAATCGAGAAGCCGATAGAGCTTGCTCGGCGCCTTGCCAGTCTTCTTGGCAAAGAGCCGCCGCATATTGCCGAGATTAGCGGAATCCATGCCGACGAGATAGTCGAAGCGCTCGTAATCGTCGAGAGTAATCTGACGCGCGCGCTTCTTGGAGTAGTCGACGTCGACGCCATGCCGATCGAGCGCGCGCCGCGTACCGGGATAGACGGGGGACCCGAGCTCTTCGGTACTCGTCGCCGCAGATTCGATGTGAAACCGATCCGCAACCCCGAGATTCTTGACCTTCCACTTCATAACAAATTCCGCCATTGTGCTCCGGCAGATGTTGCCGTGACAGACGAAAAGGATTTTAATCACGTTGTTCACGTTTTCTTTCATTATCGACCTTAATGGGGACGCGTCGGCTTATCGCCGAACGATCTAGTAAAGAAGGCGCGCGCCTTCATTACGACAGTTTGCAAAGTTTAAAGCCCTCTTTCGCCGAAAGACCTTCCCGCAAGACGCCGCGCAATCCCGGCGAAACGTCGCGCCAGAGGCGGCAAATAGAGGCGACGGAATTAGAGACCGCTTCGGGGGTCGGCTCTTTAAGCCCGCTACAATCGAGGAAGTAGTAGTAATAGACTTCGCTTTGCTCGTAGGAAATGAGAAAACTACCGAAAAAGAGTTTTTCATTGACGCGGCATAGAAAGTCGGTCAAGCGTCTCATGAGGTCCCGATCGCTTTGATCGAAGTCCGAGCGCGAACCGGCCTGAATCATATAGCTGGTCGAACGCACCCAAATTCGCGCGATAAGAATGTAGAACTCCGGGTCGTCGTTTTCGAAACTGAGATAAATCTCGCCGGTCTCTTCGTTCGGCTCGTAACAAATACCTTTGTCGTCGAGAACCCTTGTAATCGCCTTGAAAATAGCTTCCGAATATCTTGCCATAACCGTCTTCGTTAATAATGTTCGTCTCCGCCTAAACGCACGGACGTCGCCGCGCCTTCAGTCTATCGCAGGGCGGTTGCGTCGTCAAGGGGCGCGCCTCGTTTTCGTCTCGGCGCCGATAAAAAAAGAACAGAACCCTCGGGAGGAGAGCTCTGTTCTTTCCAGTGCGCAATAACGCGAGAACGCGCTATTCTCTTATTCGACGGTAATAGCTCCGGCGGGGCAGGCGTCGGCGCAGGCGCCGCAGCTCGCGCAGTCGTCGCCGACGCAAGCCTTATCGTCTTTGATTTCGATGCAAGAGCAGGGGCAGGTATCAACGCACGCGCCGCATCCGACGCAGGCGTCCTTATCAACTGTAGCGGCCATTTTCGGTCTCCTAATGCTTTCAAACGCCGATCGGCGCCTGGTCAAACTTCTTTTCTATACGCTTTTTCAACCTGGAACGGGTCGTCGCCGACGGCTGACGTCGCTCGCAAGTTCGACTCTCATCATACACCCCTTTTCGCAAAAATGCAAGCGATTTTTCCCGTAAAAACGCGCTTTTCAATAAAAAAACCTAATATTAGTCAGTACTAACTATTGAACGCGTCAAGAGTTAAATTAAACTAACACAACGAACGCTCGGAAATACGCGAGCGAAACGCATGGAAACCGGTGAAAAACGCGAAAAATTCCGCGCGCCCCTTTCGTCCGCGCGCGATCGACATACAATAGTAGAACGCGAGCAATAAAATGCGCGCCCCGGAATTCACCCACAACTTTTACTACGACCTGCGGTCAAATAGGCAGACATGGCGAGCGACATCATTAAAATGGACGTCCTAAACGAATCGGAAATCGACGAGCCCTTGGACGCGCAAATTCGCGAATTTCTATGCCGTCTCTTTCCGAATTGGGAATCCGTCTTTAAAACGCGACGCGCATGGCACGACGCTCCGCCTGTATTCACCGCGATCGCGCGCGACGAACGCGGCGATATTGCCGGACACGTCGCCGTCGTCGAACGCACGATCACCACAAACTGGAACTTCCGATACCTCGTGGCAAGCGTACAGGGCGTGTCCGTCGACGAGCCCTATCGCAAGACGGGGCTCTCCGTGAGACTCCTCAACGTAGCGCTCGACGAAGCGCGAAAAAGAAAATATCCGTTCGCAATTCTCTTCTGCCGCGAACCGCTCGTCCACTTTTACGAACGCAACGGCTGGAAGTTGCCCGACGATTCGATGATCATGTGGCGCGATCGCGAACTCCCCATTCATATGCAATCGAACTGCCCAATGTACCGCGAACTGACCGACGAACCTTTCCCGGAAGGTCCGATCGACGTGCACAATCCCCTATAGGAACCCTACGCTATGTCCAACGTCCACTTTTTACGCGCCTTCTGCTTAGCGCTCCTAACTTCGACGCTGTGCTTCGCCGCGCGCGCCGCCGAGCCGACCGCGCCGAAGCTGCCAGACGCACGCGATAAAGCGTCCCTCGTCGAGTATCAAACGCAACTTACCGAGTGGGGCAACGCCAACGCGAAAGACGCCGACGCATTCTGGAACGCGACGAACGCGCTCTTCTACGAGTCGACGCGCGCGCTCCTCGAATGCGACGACTTAACGGCCGACGAACGCCGCGAATATAACGAGCAATTCGCCGGAATTCTCGGCGCCTACGCGCTGCGCGAGGCGTTGGACGCGAAAGCGCTCGCGGGCGCAAAATTGTCCGAGCTCGGTCAACGCGCGGGTCAGGCGGCTCAAGAGTACGCGTCGGCGTCGGACGACGGGGCGCGCGAGATCGCGAAATCGGCGTATCTCGCGTACGCGCGCCAGCTCTTCTCGACGCGCTTGCAGTTCGCGCTCAATCAGCCGTCGGAAACTCGAGACGAGCTTTTCGTCGCGCTCGTTGGGGACGCGATCACCTTTGCGCTGAGCGTTCCGGAGTACGGCGAGGACGCGTATAATATCGTCATGACGATCCGCTCCTATTCGCAGGAGCTCGGGGAAGAGGCGGTCGACGCGCTCTGCGAGGCGTACGAGGCGTCGGAGAATCCCAAACTCGTGAAACCGATCGCGAAGCTCAGCGGATTGCGCCGCTACGCGCGGCTGCCAGGGGAGGAACTCTACTTCGAGGCGCTCTTCCAAGACGAGACGGGCGAGTTCGTTAAGAAATACGATCCGGCGGAATACGCCGGCAAGCCGCGACTCGTTGAAATCTGGGCGACTTGGTGCGGACCGTGCCGAAAAGAGATTCCGCGTCTCAAGGAAGTCTACGAACGCTATCACGACGCCGGATTCGAGATTCTGGGCTACAGCGTCGATCAAGACGTCGACGCGCTCAAAAAGTTCCTCGTCGATAATGAAATACCGTGGAAGGTCGCGTCCCAAAAGCTTTCCGCCGAAGCCGGCTACCGTCCGCTGTACGAATACTACGCGATCAACGGCGTTCCCGAAATGATACTCCTCGACGGCGACGGAAAAGTTATTGAGCTCGACTGTCGCGGCGTTCGACTCGCCAAAGCGCTACAAAAGCTCTTCCCCGACGTCGAGCCGCTCGACTGGGATCCCGCGACCGACTTCTCCGCGCGCGCGACCGACCAAAATCCCGACGGCAACTAACGCGCTTCGCCCCTTGCGGCGACGCGAAATTTGAGTAAACTGTTATCTAGGGGCGCGGAACGCCTTGTCGAATCCGCGCGCCCATATTTGTGATTTGGTTGTTAATAATTCTCGCGGGAAAGGACGAGCTATGCAAAAGAACGAATGTTTAGATAAAATACAATCCCTATTTGACAATATATCCTCCGTCTTTATTGGCAAACCCGACGTCGTGAAATTTGCGCTTACCGCCTTCTTCGCAGAAGGACATCTACTTCTCGACGACGTGCCCGGCGTTGGAAAGACGCTGCTCGGTCAAGCGCTCGCGCGAAGTCTGAACGCCGATTTTTCTCGAATTCAATTTACTTCAGACCTGCTTCCCTCCGACGTCGTCGGCGGCGATATCTACAATCAGAAAACGCAGGAATTCCAGTTCATTTCCGGACCGCTCTTCGCCAACGTCGTGCTCGCGGACGAAGTCAATCGCACGCCGCCGCGAACGCAAAGCGCGACCCTGGAAGCCATGAGCGAACGACAGGTCTCCGTCGGAGGGCAGACCTACGCGCTGCCCAATCCCTTCTTCGTCGTCGCGACCCAGAATCCCATCGAATACGAGGGCGTATATCCGCTCCCAGAAAGCCAGCTTGACCGATTCATTATGCGCGTCTCTATCGGATATCCCGACCGCGAAGCCGAGCTTAAAATCTTCGAAACGCACGGACAAGCGCCCGCGACCGCTAAGCTCAAGCCCGTTCTCACTCTCGACGACGCGATCGCTATCCAACAGTTCGTCGCCAACGCGCGCATAGAACGCAGCATACTCGACTATATCCTCGATATCGTCGACGCGACCCGAAATTCAAACGAGGTCCTCGCTGGCGCCAGTCCGCGCGCCGCGCTCGCTTTTACGCGCGCCGCGCGCGCTTACGCCGTCGTCAACGGACGCGACTACGTCGTGCCGGACGACGTCAAAACGCTTGCCGCGCCCGTGCTCGCGCACCGACTCATGCCGCGAAACTATCGACGCGAGGAGAGCCGACGCATTGTCGAAGGACTCGTCGAACGCGTTCTCGCCACCGTCGACGCGCCTCAATGACGCCGAACCGACGGACCAACGCGACTCCGGCGCGTCATGCGCGACGCGCCACGAGCGAACATCTCTTGTTATAACGCGTCTAATATCTACCCCCTCGCGCAATGACGCTAAATCCCCTACAATCGACGCCCCAATCAGCAATAATGGAACGTCGAGCAGATTTAACAATGGGAAATCTGCGTATTTTTGGTATAATATAGAAAGTTTAACCATTCGCGCGCAAGTCCGCGCGCGGCATTTTGATTTGTATTTACGTTGCCATGGAGAAATTAATTATGACTAAGCCCGAAACCGCTATCCTTGTTATATCAGGCAAAATATTGGACGCGCCATTTTCGCTTGACGTTCTAGACTCGTTGCGCGCAGGTATAGAACGCGATTTATCTGATCGTAATATATTTGTAAGACGTCGCGTTGCTACTCTTTCAGCCGAACGCGCGATTGCGGGGCCGCAATTTCTTATAGCCGGTTTTGACGTTACGTTAGCGGAAGACGAGGACTTACAGGCGGCGGCGATTATGACCGCTGAAGCATTCGGCGCCGACCCGCCCGACGAAATCGTCTTTGCGCTCGGCGAAGAGGCGCCGATTCAGTTTCTGCGCCTCCTTGCGGGCAAGACGCGTCGCATTGTGATCGCCAG
>CADCOO010000025.1 GCA_902803085.1 uncultured Planctomycetota bacterium | reverse complement strand
TTGTCGACATACTCCAACTCTTCAACGCTCCATGTCGGCGGAATGTAGTTATAGCCTGTTTCACGCCAATGTGGAAACATGACGTATATGGGTCGAAAGGGCGTGAACTCGTTAAAGTCGGGATCGGAACCGATGAATTCGAAGTTGGAATGGAACTCAAAGGCGCCCTCGAATTCGAGGAAGGAGTACGCGTAAAGACTCGGATCTTGTTCCTCGCGAAAGTATTCGACGGGGCGATCGGTAATAGGCGTAGGGGCGGGCGGAATCGTGCGGATAACGAAGGATGAGCCGCAATCGTAGTTTGCTAGTATCTGAAAGAAGGAGTTTCGGCCTCTGACGCCGTTGTAAAACATATCGCCCGGTTTGGGAAAGAGTACGCTCACGACATTCCCCTTCGATTGGTATGATGAATTTCTAACGATGCGATAAATTGCGCCGTCTGCGTAGCGCTTGTCATATGTGACGACGTTTGAGCCTCGATTAGAGCCCGGCGCGGACTTCTCAGCGTCGACGCCTAATCGCAACTACAGGATACTGCGTTGAAACGCCGACGTCAACTGTTTGGACTCGGAACTCTCAGTTTACGAACAAACGCTACGATGGGAGCGGAATTCCGTTTGCGCCGCAGTTTTCAAGACTCAGACAAGAGGGGTGGAGTTTTTTTGACCTCTAAAAAGACTCCACCCTTTTCTCCACCTTTTGGGGAGGAATTGAGGGGGAAATAGAGGAAAAGAGGGGAAAAGCTCTAAACAGACAAAGAAGCGTTTGACCCTAGAAAACACGGGGAACACGATAAAAAAGGACTTTCCGCACGGTAACGAAAAGCCCTAAAAGCACGCCCGGGGGGAATCGAACCCTCAACCTGCGGATTAGAAGTCCGCTGCTCTATCCAATTGAGCTACGAGCGCAGGAAAAGCAACCTCTTGTCATTATACGCGGGTATTATCTAGGGTCAAGTGAGTATTTCTTTTTTTCGCGAATTCATGTGGGTTGCGATTTAGGAGTTGACGCGGGGGCGGGTAGGCGATAAGATAGAAACGCTTAATTCAACCCGATAAGGAGCGCGACGCGATGGGCAAGAAGACATTTTTGAAACTGGAACCGGAATACTCTTCAGAGGAGACGGCGCTCTTTCATATTTTGCCGATCCCCTATGAGGGCGCCGTTAGTTTTCTCGGAGGCGCCTCCCGCGGTCCGGACGCAATTCTCGACGTCTCCGATCAGATGGAATATATTGACGAACGGACGAAAAGACCGTTCTGGACGCGCGGCGTCTATACCCATGATCCGATTCCGCCCGCTGACACGCCCGCGCGCGAGGTCGCGACCATCGAAAACGTCGCACGGCGACTCGATCTCTTTCGCTCCGATCGGCGCACGATCGCGCTCGGGGGCGATCACTCGATTTCCGCGCCCCTCATTCGCGTCGCCGCCGAGAAATATCAAAACCTCTCGGTCATTCAACTCGACGCCCATAGCGATCTGCGCGATTCTTATGAACCCGGTGGGAAAAATTCCCACGCCTCCGTTATGGCGCGCGCGCTTGACGTCGTCGATACCCTCGTTCAAGTCGGCATAAGGAGTTTTTCCGAAGAAGACCTTGTGCGTTTTCCGAAACAGGTCGATAATTTCATTACGCCCGAACAAATCGAAGACGATTTCGACGCCGCGCTCGCCGTCGTCCTCGAGCGCGCGACTGAGAACGTTTACCTCACGATCGATATGGACGTGTTCGATCCCGCAGTAGCGCCTGGAGTCGGCACGCCGGAGCCCGGCGGCCTTTCCTGGCGTCAGGTAACGCGACTCGTTGAGGCGGTAATTTCCGCGAAGAACGTCGTTGGGGTCGACGTCGTTGAGACGGCGCCCCTTGGCGGCGGCAATATAATTACGGAATACGCCGCCGCGCGATTGGTCGCGAAAATTATGACGGCGTTCGACGTTAAATTCGGACGATAACCGTGCAGGGCGTTCGCCGCTCGTTGAAAAAGAAGACAGAGACTTAGAGACAAGACGCTAGATATGAAAAGCTCCGACAATCCGCTCTATCAGCGCGCCAAGAGATTCCTCATGCGCCGCACGAACTACGAAACGTTTGTTTCCGTTCCCTACGATAAAATGGAAGCGTCTCTGGCGCGCGTACGCGACTTTCTCGAGTTTCTCGGCGCCCCTCAGAACGCCTATATTATCGTACACGTCGCCGGTACGAAAGGAAAAGGAACCGTTTGCGGCGCGCTCGACCAGATCTATCGCGCCGCCGGCTATCGGGTCGGGCTCTTTACTTCGCCGCATATAGACGATCTTACCGAACGCTTCCAGATCAACGGCGCGCCATGCGATAAGACGATCTTCGCTGAAACGACGAGTCTGCTCATAGAACGTTGGAAAGCCTTTCGTCGCGAGTGGAAGCGCGAAAACGTCGGCGTTAAAACGCTCGACGATCCTTACGACGACGCAGCCGAACTGCAAATGACTTTCTTCGAATGGTCTCTCGTGATCGCGCTTACTCTTTTCGCACGCGCTCAGGTCGACGTCGCTATTCTCGAAGTCGGCATGGGCGGGCGCTACGACGCGACCAACGTGTGCTACGCCGACGTTTCCGTACTTACTAGCGTGAGCTACGACCACTGCGAGCAACTTGGCGATTCTCTCGATAAAATAGCGCGCGAAAAGCTCGCTATTGTTAAGTCGAACGCGCCGCTCGTCTGCGGCGTCGGATTCGCCGATTTCCTCTACGGCGGACTCGACGACTTTAAACGGCGCGAGGAGCTAGCGTCCGCTACGTCTCCGAAGGGCGCCTCTCTTCACGCGCTCTCGTCGGAGCCGATCGACGACGAAGAGGAAGTTGATTTGAACGACGAAGCAAACGAAACTTCCGAATCGCCGACGCCGGTCTCAGCGCCCGAGCGCGAGGCGCGGAAGTTTGACGAAGGACGCCGCGATCGACCGGAAGATTACGTCTACATTGCCGAACCAGAACACATAATTACCCACGACGACGTTCTGCGTATTCGCGAACTTGCGCGCGAGACGGCGCGCGAGCATAACGCGCCTTTCGACGTCGTTGAAAAGATCTCGTCTTTCGTCGCCTCTTTACCGCAGCCGCCCCTCGATTCCGTCAGACGCTGGAATTTCGAAATCGCCACGCGCGTCGTCGATATTCTCGCACATCGCGTCGTCGCGCCCGAGCGACGACCCGGCGCAAACGATCCTGACGCGACCAGAAGACTCCCCGTCGCAGAAGAAGCGGTTCGCGCCGCGGCAGAACGGTTCTCTATGCCTGCAAGATTCGAAATCGTCTCGCGCGACCCGATGATTATCGTCGACGGCGCCCATAATCGCGCGTCCGTAGCCGCTTTCATGCGCGCCGCGCGCGAAAGATTCCCGAAAGCGAAGATCAAGGCGCTCCTCGCGACTTCAATCGGCAAGGACGCGCGCGGAATGATCGCCGAACTTGCCGCGCGCGCCGACGAAGTTATTCTGACCGAGCGAACGCGCGACGCGCGCTCGACCCCCTTGCCCGATCTTATCCAAATTCACGAGACGCTTCTCGACGAAACGTGCGCGGAAAACGCGTCGATTCGTCGAAAATTTCACGTCGCGCCCGATTTTAGAGCCTTTCTAATCGGATATTGCGCGCGTCCGTCTGGAGGAAACGAAATTCTTTGCGCTCTTGGATCCTTTTATTTTGCAAGCGAAGTGCGCAAAATCGTTAAAAAAACCGTTTAAACGTTATAAAAGGGCGCGTTTTTTGAAATTTTCCTTTCTTAACGCGTCTAATAGACAAGTCCCCCTTGTCACGAACGAGGGGATGTGTTACAATCGCTCTTAGCGCGTCGCGGATGCGGCGCGCGGCGTCCGTATGCGTTCGTCGGCATTACACTAGTTACGCAGCCATTTGATTTTTTCGCTGATGAAACGAGACGGTGAGCATTGGTTTGTTGTGGTTTGCGCCTTTGACGCGAACCAGGGCTCCCTGTTTCCAAGGAATAACAAATGGAAAAATGTTTTTATTGTGCGGAGACCAAGCGTAAGGGCTTTACGCTGGTTGAACTCCTAGTTGTAATCGCTATTATCGGTATTCTTATTGGTCTTCTTCTGCCTGCGGTTCAAGCTGCTCGCGAAGCCGCGCGCCGTATGCAATGCACGAACAACCTTAAGCAATTGGGTCTCGCGGCTCAGAACTTCCAAGACACGCAAAAGGTTCTTCCCGACGCGAGCTATCAAACGCTCCTCCGTAAGTATAGCGGCGTTTGCGGCGCTTGGGGACGCTACTCCGGTCTTGTCGTGATGTTGCCCTACATGGAACAAAACGCGCTCTACACCGTAGGCATTACCAACATTGAAGCCGGATATTCGCCGTGGGATACGAGCGACACGATGGCGTGGTGCCAGCCGGTCGGCGCCTTTATCTGCCCGTCGGACGGCGGCGGCAAAGTGAACGCTGGTAATCGTCAGCCGACTAGCTACCACCTCAATCGCGGCGACATGACGCTGAACTGGGACTGGAACGAATACCGCGGCGCGTTTGGCAACGGTAGCCAACATGAAATGACTCTGGCCGACTACAGCGACGGTACGAGCAATACGATGATGTTCACCGAAGCGGTCATCGGCTCCTCGAAGACCTTCACGAAGGTTAAGGGCGGCATCGTTCTCCTCGGCGGCGCGTTCAATAACGGACACACGACCGGGTGGGCCAACTTCTATTACACGCCCGCCGTTTGCGCGGCGACTCGCGGCGCCAATGGCGATATCAGCAACAATTATACCGTTGCGACGACCGGCGACCAGTGCATTGGTCAACGTTGGAGCGACGCCCAGAACCCGTATACCATGGTTTATACGATTCTGCCCCCGAACTCACCGACCTGCGCGGTCAACGGTCCGGAAGATTGCGTTATTACGACTGCGTCGAGCAACCACTCCGGCGGCGTTAACGCGTGCTTTGCCGACGGATCCGTTCACTTCATTAGCGATACGATCGACGCTGGCAACCAGAGCGAAGACTACTACAATTTGGTGCCGAATAAGGAGCGACCTCAAGATTACGGCGGGGCGACGGCGTACGGCGTGTGGGGCGCGATGGGCACCTCCTCGGGCGGCGAATCCGTTACGTTCAACTAGTTGCGGCGATTGGGCGAGTCGGCTTTTCCGAGCGCGGCGCGCAATCGTAATTTGAAAGATCGTCGCCGAAAGGTCGAGGCGAAAACGCGCTCGAGCCTTTCGGCGACTTTTGTTAGCTATCCCCCAAGATTGAGGGGAAGGATCAGATAGGAAAGAAACGACGGAGGAATTATGAAATCGTCGAAAATTACGTTGGCTGTCGTCGCGACGCTTGTGCTCGCGACTTTCTGCATGACCGGCTGCCGGAAAGACCCCGGATACCGTAAGGTAACCGGAACCGTTACGATGGACGGGCAACCTCTCGAAGGCGCTATGGTCATGTTCTATTCGCAGGCGAGCGACGGCGAAGGCGGCGGCGGTAAGACCGACGCGCAAGGCAAATATGAAGCGACCTCGTCTCGCGCCTCTGAGGGCGGCACGGGCCTCTTGCCCGGCGAGTATAAGGTTACGGTCATAAAGAACGAAGAAGTGATCGACGAAGATCAGCAGGCGTTCGACAAAGGCGAGATTACTTACGACGAACTGCAAGAGCGCAGAGCCAAGAAGGGAACCTACGCCAAATCGAAGGGTGGAAAAATGCTAACGCCCCAAAAGTTCGCCTCTATGACGAATACCCCTCTTTCCGTTACTGTTACGAACGACCCGACGCAAAACGTCTTTGATTTCAATCTCGACGAATAAGTCGCGCGACGGACGTCAAGATAAGGAAATGAACGGCGTCTTAGCCGGCAGCGCTTTCGTAGATCCTGGGCGACGGAAAGTTTGAATTCCTCGTCGAGGAGTTAATGGAGGCGTTCGGTTCCTGGAGATTACGCGTTAAATGAACGATTACATTAAGCGTTCTAGCGTGATTTCCAGGAAATTCGTATATTGTGGGGAGGAAGTGCGAGATGGAATTCGACGATAATCTACCCGATTCGGACGCGTTTATCGCGCCACCTTTTACTCTCACGGAACGCGAAAAGGCGTTTTTGACGCGCAACGTTAAAGCGGGCGTCTTTACC
>CADCOO010000024.1 GCA_902803085.1 uncultured Planctomycetota bacterium | reverse complement strand
GTTTGAGGCAGGTCAATCGCGTTAAAATCGCGCGTTTTCGCCGCCGTTTCCTTTCGCGTTCCGCACAACGTAGCCGTTGTCGCGACGACGCCGACCATTAGCTTGTAGAATAGAGGATCTTCCATGGACAAACGTGAAACGCTTCTCGCGAAATTAGCGCCGCACGGTCAAGAGCAACTGTTAACCTTCTGGGACGAGCTAACCGCCGAGGAACGCGAATCGCTCGCGCAACAGATCGAAGCGATCGACTTCGATTATCTCGATAAACTCTTTATTCACCGCTACGATCCTCCTGCAGCCGCCGCGCTCGCCGATCGCGCCGAAGATCCGACCGCCTTCAAACTCAGCGACCTACGCGACTACGACGAGTCCCCGACTTCGAGCTTTCCCAAATCGCCCGTTACGCAACTCGACGAAACAACCGACGAAATTACGCCTCTCAAAGCGGTCGCCGCCGGCGAGGATTACTTGCGCCGTCATAAAATAGCGATCGTCGTCGTCGCGGGAGGACAGGGCACTCGGCTTGATTTTCACCATGCCAAAGGGCTCTATCCGATCGGTCCGCTCTCGAACGCGACGCTCTTCCAGATTCATATCGAACGCATTCGCGCAATGTGCCGAAAATACGAGACTCGTCTTCCCTTCTGCATTCAAACGAGTCCGGCGACTCACGAAGAAACGATCCAGTTCTTCAAGGACAACGATAATTTCGGTCTTGATCCCGACGACGTGCTCATCTTCTGCCAAGGGACGATGCCGTCCGTCGATTTCGACTCCGGCAAGGTTCTGCTTGCCAGTAAGTCGCAGATTGCGCGCAGTCCCGACGGTCACGGCGGTATGCTCGCCGCCATCAACTCGCCGCAACCCGATTCTCCTTTGCCGACCGTTCGCGAAAAAGGTATTCTCACCGAACTGAAGAACCGCGGAATCGAGGAAATCTTCTATTTCCAAATCGACAATCCAATCATCGATATTTGCAGTCCCGAATTCATCGGCTACCACGTCCTGAGCGGTTCGGAGTTTGCAACGCAGGTTATCCGAAAACAAAATCCCAAGGATCGCGTCGGCAATATGGTCATGGTCGACGGTCAATTGCACGTTATCGAGTACAGCGATCTTCCCGATTCGGCGGGCGCGCGTCGTAAACCGGACGGCTCGCTCGTCATTTGGGCGGGTTCCATAGCCGTTCATATGATGAACGTCGACCTTTTGCAAAAGAACGCGTCGTATTCGAGCTCGCTCCCCTTCCATCTCGCGAAAAAGAAGGTTCCCTATATCGTCCTCGATCACGATCAGAAAGACGAAACCGGGGCGCCGCTCTTCGGTCAGCGCGTTAAACCGGAGACGCCGAACGCCATCAAATATGAGAAATTCATATTCGATCTTCTTCCGCTCGCGAAGAATCCCATCGTGGTTGAAATCGAAGAAGAGACGTGTTTCGGTCCGCTGAAGAATCACCCTCGCGAGGCCAAGGACACTCCCAAAACGGTTCGCGAACATCTCGTCGGTCTTTATAAACGTTGGCTTTCGCACCTTAACGTCGAGGTCGTCGGAGACGCGATCGTTGAAATTTCGCCCCTCTTTGCGAATAGTTGTACGGAACTTTCCGCGCGCTTAGCTGAAAACGACATGTTCCCCAAAGACGGCAAGATAACGGAATCCGTCTACTGGTCGTCCGATTCTATCAAGTAATAATCGAGTCGTTTCGAAAACGGCGCTTACTCTCTGCCGCGCCGCTTTCGTACGGACGCAACTCTCAATTGTCCCAAAGACCCATGACGTCAGAACCATCCTCTGCCGAAAAAGGCGCTTCGGAAAAGAAGCCGCGCAAACACAGCGCGAAACGCGTCGTAACGCGCGCTCACGCGCTTTGGTATCACTTCTGTCAGGGAACGCTCTACCTTGGCATGAAGCTTTATTTCCGAATCAAATATATCAATTCGAGCAACGTTCCCAAGTCGGGTCCGACGCTGCTTGTCTCGAATCACCAGAGCTTTCTCGATCCTCCGGCGATCGGTTGCGGGTATTTTCGCATGACGAACTTCCTCGCGCGCAAAACGCTCTTCAAATTTAAGCCGTTCGGTAAACTGATCGATTCGGTGGACGCAATTCCTCTCGAAACCGAAGGGCTCGGCTTTGCCGGAATCAAGGAAACGCTCCGCCGACTAAAAAATAACGAAGCCGTTTTGATCTTTCCGGAAGGGAGTCGTTGTTTTGACGGCGAACTAGCGCCTTTTACCGCAGGCTACGCGTCGATTGCGGCAAAGTCCAACGCCGTCATTGTGCCGGTCGCGATCGCGGGCGCGTTTGAGGCGTACCCTCGCACAAGTCGTTTTCCTTCTCCGTTTAAAAAACGCGTCAAAGTGGAATACGGCGCGCCAATTCCCCCGTCGGAATACCTCGGCAAAAGCGACGAAGAAGTCAACGAGCTCGTCGTTGCGCGAATCCGTGAGATTTACGAACGCATTCGTCCGCGCTGACGCGGCTGAAAACGGGATCTCATTGTCAAATCGTTTCCCCCTTGTACACTAACGAGGACGTTTTTTATGAAATCGCTATTTTTTACGCTCATCTCCGCCTTTGCGCTCGTCGTCGGTAGCGCGTACGGGCTCGACAAAGACGCTAATATTACCCCTCCGGCCAACGGGGGCGCCAGCGTCAACGTTCGCGACTTCGGCGCGATAGGAGACGGGGTCGCGGACGAGACTTCCGCGTTCCAGCAAGCGCTCGATTCTCTCGGTCCCCAGGGCGGGGTCGTCGAAGTTCCGCAGGGCGCTTACCGTTTCAGCGGCACGCTCAATATTCCGCAAAGCGTAACGTTGCGCGGTCCTTGGAATTCCGTAACGGCGCACAATGGGTATCGCGACCGCGGCCTTCCGAAACCGACGGACGACGGGGCGTCGTTCCTCGTAACCGGGGGCGCTGGCGACGAGAGCGCGCGCGCTTTCATCACGCTCAACACCAATAGCGTCTTGCAGGGCGTCGTTCTTTACTGGCCGGACCAAAAGATCGACGACGTTCCAGTCGCGTACCCTTGGGCAATTCAAATGCGCGGTAAGAACCCTGCCGTCCTCGACGTCGAGCTCCTTAATCCTTACAACGGAATCGACGCTTCGAAAAACGAACGCGCTCTCATCCGAAACGTTCACGGTCAGCCTCTGCGCCGCGGAATCTTCGTCGATAGGATTTACGATATTGGTCGAATCGAAAACGTTCACTTCAATCCATGGTGGAGCATGCGCCCCAAGCTCTTCCAATGGCAGCTTGAAAACGGCCAAGCGTTCATCTTCAAGAGAACCGACTGGCATTACGTCGTCAATACGTTCTGCTACGGATATCGAGTTGGCTACGAGTTCGGCGGCAGCGACGACGGCGTGTGCAACGGGAACTTTCTTGGCATAGGCGCCGACTGCTGTCATACCTCCGTGCTCGTCGAGCAGAGCGCAATCTTTGGAATCCTAATTACGAACGGCGAATTCGTCGCAATGCGCGGCGAAAACCCGACGGAAGTCGTCGTCGGTCGCGACAACTATGGCTCCGTGCGTTTCAATAATTGCGCGTTCTGGGGTCCGAGCGAGCAAATAGCGCGCATAGAAGGACGCGGTACGGTCTGCTTTAGCGACTGCGAATTCTGCGAATGGGATCGCGCAAACAAAGGCAAGCCGGCAATTGAGGTCAAGGGCGGATCCGTTATGATACGCGGTTGCAACTTCCAGGCGGACAAGCCGCAAATCAAACTTGAAAAGACGACAAAACGCGCCGTTATTACCGACAACTTCGTTCGCGGCGAAGCGCGCATTGACTCCGAATGCGCAAACAGCCGAATCGAAGGCAATCTCAGCGACTAGCGCGTCCGTCTGACCGTCGTCGCTCCATAAAAAAAGCCGTTCGCAACAAGGCGTGCGAACGGCTTTTTTATGTCCGGCAAGCGTCAAACTAGTCAATCGTGAATTTTGAGTTGACCAATGTAAAACGCCATTTTCGGATCCATTTCGTCGTATATCGTACTCTTACCGGTATCGAGCGACTCAATTTTCGCCATATCGTCAGAATCCAACGTGAAATCAAAGACGTTAATATTCTCGAGCATCCGCTCTTTATGAACCGTCTTGGGGATAACGACTATGCCGCGTTGAATCAGCCAACGCAACATGATCTGTCCCGTCGTTTTCTCGTATTTCGCCGCAAGTTCCAGAAGCGTCGGCGCGCGAAAGACGTCGTTATTGCCCTCGGCAAAAGGCGCCCACGCTTCATGCTGGATTCCGTTCTCTTTCATGAACGCGTTCGCCGCGCGTTGCTGGAACCAGACGTTCGTCTCAATCTGATTGACGGCGGGTTTGACGTCGTTGCAATTAAAGAGATCCGCCAGCCGCTCGTTCCAGAAACTGGTTACGCCAATGGCGCGAATCCTCCCCTCGCGATATAACTTCTCCAATGCGCGCCAGGCGCCGTAATAGTCGCCGTACGGCTTATGGAGAAGGTAGAGGTCAAGGACGTCGAGACCGAGTTTCTTCATAGAGACGTCGAACGCCTTGAGCGCGGCGTCGTAACCGTAATCTTGAACCCACAGTTTTGTCGTAATAAAGAGGTCGTCGCGTTCAAGTCCGCTGCCTTTGATCGCCGCGCCGACCGCCTCTTCGTTTAAATAAGCCGCCGCCGTGTCAATAAGCCGATAGCCCGACGACAACGCGTCGTCGACGGCTCGTTCCGTCTCCGCGAGATCAGAAATCTGATAAACGCCAAAACCAATGATCGGCATTTGGACGCCGTTATTGAGCGTTACGTAATCCATATCCCCTTCCCTTTCCAACGAAAAATCGTCGCGTAGTTTAGCGCCAGCTCGTTACCGAATAAAGTTCGTCATCGTCATGGGCTCTCGCTCGGGCAAACCAAATTTCTCTTTTCCTAACGCAATACTCTTCATCAGGAACACCATATTGCGCGCCAAGGTTCGCATTCCTTGCATTCCCTCTTCGTCGCGCGCGGCTTCCCCGGGCTCGCGTCCGTGAAGGCTGTTCCAGTACTGTCCTCCGACAATCGGCATTCCGCTAATGCCGAAATATTTATTGATT
>CADCOO010000023.1 GCA_902803085.1 uncultured Planctomycetota bacterium | reverse complement strand
TTGTCGGGATCGACGAGAACGCCGAGTTCGCCGACGTACCGACGCGCGAGTTCGCAAAGCATTGTCGAACGCAACGCGGAATCGAAACTTGCCTCGAGCCCGGCGATCGCCGCGCGCCTAACGCCGCGCGCGACGAGTTCCGCGTTCGCGTCGGCGTCGTAACGCATGAGCCAATAAGCTTCTTCGCACAGCGCGTCGAGAATCTCTTCGCGCCAAGCGTCGGCGCCGTTCGCGTCGACGTAACGCGCGTCGGAAGTAAAACGGTATGCGCGTCCAAGTATTCGGGACGCGGTTTCGAGCGCGGCGGCGCGCGTCGCGTCGGGCGCTTGAAACCAAGCTTCGGCGCGCGTTCGCGTTTGGAAGTAACTATTCGCCGCATCGAGCGTTATCGTTGGTCGCGGCGACGACGGCGTCGTCATGCTTCTCCTCCTGACAGGGCGTTGCGGCGTTTTCGATCGGAGAACAGTTTCCGGTAACGGGATCGAATTTCACACCTTTGTCCCTTTCGAAATTAGCAACGAATTCGTCGTAAGGCGTCGTCGCCGGGGCGCGGTACATTTTGAGAACGCCGTCTTCTTCGTAGACGACGATTCTGGACGTGAAGGTTTTTACGCGTTCTTTAATTGTGATCATTGGCATTTCCTTATAGGATCGGCGATTAATCTTTGGTCGTCCCGGCGGAACCGCAGGCTCAATTGAATAAGCTACGCGAGAACCAACGCGGACGGTTTGAGTCCCGAAATACGGCAGAGCGCCTGCTTGGCGTTTTTAAACTCGGCGGTATATTCGCCGAGTATGATCGCTTTCCGTCCGTCGACGCCGGGCGCGGACGCCGGCTCGGTATGGAGCGCGCGGGACGCGAGCGGCACAAGCGCGAATCCGCGCGTGTCGCATACCCAGACGTCGGTATCGGGAATCGAGGGCTCGACGACGACCTTGAGAACGGCGCCGCCCGCCGACGTAACGAACGCGTCGACGTAGCGTCCGACTTTCCGCGAGCTTTGGCTCGTCTGGACTTGCGACGCCATAAAGGTCGAAATAACTTGCGCTTGGCCCGCGCCGCAAATTATGGCGTCCGGAACGCATCCGGCGTCGGTTACGTCTTGCGCCGCCTGATTGATCTTGCCCATCGTGAGCTCGGGCGCGCCCGACTGAGGCCGCGCGAGCCCGTCCGGCTGCGCGCCGAAGTAATAGAGCCCGCCGAGCGCGCCGGGTTGACTCGCCGTGCGGCGCGTCTTAACGCCAAAGAGGAGCGCGGCGTTCATACGGCGAATAATCGCGTCCATGGCGTACTGCAACTGCACGGCGACGTCGTTCTCCATGCCCGCCTGGCTAATGGCGGTCGCCGTCCCGGTTAGCTCGACGTCGCCGCGAAAGATCTGGGTATAGTTCGATTCCGTATGCGACTGCATAAAGAAGTCTTCGCCCTGACTCGAGCCCTCTTGAATCGGTCGCGAATCGAAGACGAGCGTACCCGCCGACGGCGCGTCTTCCAGTTCGATCGCCGAGCCGTTGTCCCCGACGCTCTTCGCGACGATCGCGCTCGTCGTTACGTTTGTAATCTGGAGAACGCGCGTGTCGCCGAGAATGTGAAAAAGATCGCCGACCTGCCAGCCGACGGCGCTCGCGACGGCAAAGGTCGCGGTCTCGTTCGAATCGTCGTAATCGAAACTCTGGAACGGCTTCGTCTTAGGCGCGTCGACGCCTTCGAGCCACAGATGTTCCGTATTCGTCGCGACGCGCGCGGCGCCGGACGCGTTAAAGAGTCGAATAAAGCGCGGCGTCTGCGCGACGCGCCACGAAAGGACGTCGCTTAGATCGACGCGCGCGTTAAGTAAATCGTTTGTGCTAATGGACATATTTAGCCTTCCTTAGTTGCGACGATTCGCGTGGAATCGCCTGGTCGTAATCGTTGATCTAGAACGGGCGCGGCATATTCTCGCGGGGCGCGTAGCGAATGAGTTCGTTAAAATCGGCGTCGTCGCGTTCGAGCGCGGCGTGAAAGCGTTCCTTAGCGTTGGGACCGTCGGCGCCCCCGTTCGAACGCGCGGCGCTTCCTTGCGAGCGATTGAGCCAGTGCGGCGAGAGCGCGATCTCTTCGCGCAGTAGTTCCTCGACGGTTCGCTCGTCTTCCGTGCGCGCGCGTCCGTCCTCTCCGAGCGCGCACATTGGCGCGAGACGTCGCACGTCGCGCAGCGCCGTTTCGCAGCAATTGAGTTTGCGCGCGGTTTCGACGAGTTGCGCTTCAATTTCGCGTCGCGCCTCGCGCGCTTTGAGTTTAGCGTTCTCCTCCTTGAGGGGCGCGAGCGCCGCTTCGAGCTCCGCAATGCGTTCGCGCGCGGCGCCGTCGAGGGACGCGGAACGGCGCGCGGCGTCCTTAGCGCGCGACTCGTCCCGCTCGCGCGTCGTCGTTTCAAGCCGACGTTCGAGCTCCTTGCAACGCTTTTCCGCGCGTTCGGCGTTACGCGTCGCCGTCGCGTTCCGAGCGCGCAGTTCCTCCGCTTCACGATTCGCGAGCCGGTAGGTCGTGCGACCGTTTTCGTCGCGACTTTCCTGAATTTCCCCGACGATCGCGGTAATGAGCGCGTCTCGATCGTCGAATTCTTCGTAGATATTCATTTCATACTCCTTCATTCATTTGACAATTTTGCGCGCATAGCCGGGTCGGCGCACAATTGCGGGCATTATCGCGCATGGAGCAGAAAGTATTCGTTGAGAAATATTGATTGAGAGAAAAATTTGGACGGACGAATGAAGGTAGAATCAAGCGTCTGCCCCATTGCCTACCAACCCGCCTTCTCGACAGGGCGTCGCCTCTCTCCTCCGGCTGCGTTTGCCCCATTGCCTACCAACCCGCTTTCTCGTCAGGGCGTCGCTTTCCCATCCGCGCGCGCAGCGCGCACGTTTGGAGCCCCGCCACATCGTGGCGGGGGAGCGCCGCAAAACCGGCGACGCGCAGCGAAAAGAACAAAGCAATAACAACCCAAGTCGACGCAAAGCCCCACAACCGCCAGTACGCGAAAGACCGCCCGTGCACAATCCGCGCCCGTGCGGCGCATTGGGGCGGTTTTGAATCGATACGTTTACTTGGGTTGGCCAACCTTATATTCTTTACGCAATGCGGCGTCTGGTTTGCGGCGCTCCCCCAAGCTGCGCTTGGGGCTCCATTGCGGCGC
>CADCOO010000022.1 GCA_902803085.1 uncultured Planctomycetota bacterium | reverse complement strand
GCTCCAACGCTTGAGCGGAAATGGAACGGCGTTAGCGCGCTTCTATTGCTAGCGACCGCGCTAACGCTCAACGCGGCTTTCAACTGGGATTATCATTCGGTAACGCGCGCAACGCTCTTGGAAGACGCGCGCGCGGTTCCGACGCTGAAGGATTATGCGTCGCGCGGCGCGTTCGCAGGGGGCGCTAATCGCGTAGAGCCTCGGTTCCTTACGCTCGGCTACGTATGCGTCGCCGTTCTTGCGTTTTTATCGTTTGCGTATTTGTCTCGCTGGCGCCGCGGTCAAAGATTCATACGGTCGTTTTCCGACCGCGCGGCGCGCGTCGTTCTTTCGCGCTCGTACGTCGCGTATGCTACCGCGTTGGTTCTTTGGGACGTCGGCGTCTATTTCGTTTCATTTCTATCGTGGGCGCTCTATCGATATTATTATCTGCCGATAACCAACTTTATGTATTCGTATAAAATAGGCTGGGAGCAATTGCGCGCGCTCGCGCTTGTCGCGTTGGCGTTTACCAGTTTGCTAGCCGTCGCTTCAATATGGAGGAATCGAGATGAGAGGGTCGATGTTAAAACGCGTTAAAGAATCGTGGGACGTCGTACTAATTGCCGCCATAGGCGTTATTTTGATCGGTATGGCGGCTTTTGGCGATCCGAGTTCTCTTGAGCGCTGGTTCGCCTTTATGAACGTTAAGAAGTGGGATATAACGCTCGTCTTTCCGATCGTTCTCACTTGCTGGTTCGCTTTCGTCTGGTATCGCATTTTCATGGGATTTAAAGAGGAGACGCTCGACGAACGCGACATGGCGTTGGCGGCGCGCTATATGCGCATGTCGGTCTTTGTAACGCTCACGGCGTGGCTTTTCTACGTCGTAACGCGACCGAGTATTTACGAGCAGATACGGATCGCAATGGATCGCATGTTCCGACTGGGCGTCTATTCGGCGAACTGGCTAGCGTTCTTCCTGTTAGGGATTGCCTTGGTCTTAACAACCCTTTATTTCTTTATTCGATGGATATTGCTAAGATTCTTTGATATTTAGAGATATGCAACCTATAAATAATAAAACGTTCAGAACGGACAGAATACGACTTGGCGCTTCCCTTTTGGTCTTTGCGTCGTTCCTCATGACGTCCGACGTACAATTCGCTTTCGGCAAGGTCGCCGTAAAAGCTTTTCCAGATTCGTTAAGAGAGGTGGAAGAGCAAGAGCGGCCCGATTACGACGCTGCGGCGCTCGCCGAAATCGAACTCGAAAAGTCCGAGCTTGACGCGTCAAAAGTAGGATTCTTTGCGAATCCGAAGTTGGTCGCGCTCTTCGCCGCGTATGAAATCGACGTAACCGACGGCGAACGGCGCGTTACGATTCCATTTCGACTCCATGCGCCCGAGACGATTCGCGAAGGAAAGCGTTATCCGCTAATCGTCGTCTGGCACGGAGTCGGCGAGAGCGACGACGACAATAAGAGTCAACTATCGCATTTGCAGTATGGAATTAGATCATTTTACGAACCTCGCGCGCTCGACGCCTTCGTATTTGCCGCGCAATGTCCGCGAGACGCGCACGGATGGAGCTCAACGGAGAATCGGTATGGAATTGAGCCGCTCGAGTACGCCGTTGCTATCTTGCGCGCGCTAGAAGAACGGTTTCCAATTGACGCCAGTCGCGTGAGCGCGCTTGGAATCTGTAGCGGCGCCGGCGCGACCCTTGAGGCGGAACACCGCTATCCCGGTCTCTTCTGCGCAATGGCGCTTTGCAGTTATCCCGCGAACGAATATGAGATTTCAGGCGTCAACGCGCCGGTCTGGACGTTCGGGAGCTTGGAAGATCAATCGGCGCCGATCGACGAGTTGCGCCGCATGGTCGCGCGCCTGCGGCGTCGCGGGGTAAGAACGCTACTGTCGGAATGCAGCAGCGGTCACGATTCGTGGACGAACGCGTTGCGCAACGAGCAGGTTTTAGCGTGGCTAGGACGTCAGACGGGGCGTTTGAGCGCGCCGCCGCCGGGCGCGACGCTCTACGCCGATCGCGCGCCGAGTGAAATCGTCTGGGAGTACGTCGCGCCGTTTGCGGTTCTCGTCGCGCTCTTCGTCTTTGTGGAGCCGCGCGTTAGGAGACGTATTCTCGCGTATTCTATTATTCGTTCAAACGTTAGCGCGCAATCGTAACGCGGGCGCTATTTGCGCGCAATCGACGATTGTGCGAGTTAAGTTAATTTTATAGAAGACGTTAAGCGATATTTGAGAAATCGCGTCGCGGCGTTCCGGTTAGCGCGCGCGCGGCAACGCGTCCCAATCGGTCGTGTAGCACGGCGAGACGAACTCGGAATTCGGTCGCCATGCGCGCGCGACGCCCTCGGACGCGAAGAAGACGGCGTCCTTGCCGAAGCGCGCGTTGAGTCGATCGATCGTCCGCGAAAGGAGCGCCTCGCGCGCTCGAACGGCCTCGGGGCGCGCGGGATCGAGTTCAAAAAGATACTGCCGCGCGTTCGCCTCGCTTGCCGGCGAAGTTTCAAGCGCGGCGACGCCCGCTTTCTTATAGTCGTACCCGGACGCGTAGAGGGCGCGTAGAATCCTAAGCGCCGTCTGGACGAGCTCAAAGGAGGAGTTCGTCGGGCGCGGAAAGGAGAGGCTGTCGCCCGCAAAGCGTTGCGGACGCTTTTCATTGAATCGGCTCGTCATGAGATAGACGTAGAGCCCTGCGGCGACGAGGCCGCGCGCGCGCAATTTCGCGGCGATTTTAGCGGCGAAGGTCGAGACGGGCTTCTCGAGCTCGTCGAGGGTCGCGACGGTCTCTCCGAAGGATCGCGATACCTGCATTGATCGTTGCGGAGTCGGTGAGTCGACGGCGTCGTAAACGCGTTCTCCGCGCAGTTCGCGCACGAGCCGTTCCTGCTCGATACTGAAGGACTGTCGCATAAAGAGCGGATCGAGTTTCGCGAGTTCATAAGCGTTGCGAACGCCGCTTTTAATTAATACGGGCGCGATTCTTCGTCCGACGCCCCAGACTTTTTCGACGGGCAGACGTTTGAGCGCTTCGTTGCGCCGCTCTTGGTCGAAGAGGAGCGCGTACTTTTTACCGGTTTGAGCGCATTCGTCCTTAGCGATTCGACTTGCGGCTTTGGCGAGGGTTCGTGTCGGACCTAGTCCTAGCGAAACGGGAATACCGGTCCATTTTCGCGTGGTCTCGACGATTTCTTGAGCGAGCTCTTCGAGCGCGTCTTCGGTCGCTTGTGGAATTTCGCCGATCGCGCGCGCGTTGGGCCACTCTTGAACGCGCCTGCGCGCCTCGGCGACGGTAAGAGGGCGCTCGTCGCGTATTTCCTGTTCGCCGGGGTATCGTCCCTTTGCGTCGCAGAATCGTTCGGAGAGATCGAGAAAGGCTTCGTCGATGGAATAGACGTCGACGCGCTGAGTCCACGTTTCGAGGGTCGTAACGACGCGTCGGCTCATGTCGCCGTAGAGCGCGTAATTTGCCGACCGCACGACGACGCCGCGCGCGCGCGCGAAATTCTTCAGTCTGAAGTAGGGCTCGCCCATGGGGATTTGCAGCGCCTTCGCTTCCGGCGATCGCGCGACGACGCACCCGTCGTTATTGGAGAGCACGACGACGGGTCGCGTTCTCCAGTCGGGTCTAAATACCTTTTCGCAGGACGCGAAAAAACTATCGCAGTCGACAAGTCCGATGATTTTCGTTTGCATTTCGTTCCCTCTTCGACGAGCGGCGCTCCGAACGCCGCGTTCTACCGGCGCCCATTTTAATCTGTATCGCCGTTCGCGTCAATAAAAATCTTGCTCAAGATATTATTTATCGTCGATTTTATTTTTTGCCGAATAAATATAGCGTTTGTTGTTTGGAACAGACGCTAGAAAAGGTTTTCTATTTTGCCAAAACGTAAATTGCGTTGCGTTGTGAATTCCTTTAGAAACGCGACTATTATTTTTTAGAATCATCAAATCGCGCGTGAGCAGACGCCGAATATATCGTCGTTCTCGGGCAAATAGTTGACTTGCGGCGCGTCCCCTGGTATACTAGCGTCAAAGAGGTCGTCGCGCAGGCGTCGACGCATGGAATTAACCCGAAAACAGAATCGGAGCGGATTATGAAACTCAGAGTCGCAATCGTAACGACG
>CADCOO010000021.1 GCA_902803085.1 uncultured Planctomycetota bacterium | reverse complement strand
GGTTTTTTATCGTGCGCAATTCAACTTAACGCGCAAGCGAGCGCGTCGCTCGTTTGCATTTTTCGTTCGACAGACTATAATAGAACGCAGTTCGCCTGTGGGCGACTCCGAATCGAACCGAATATCGCGTTCAGAGAACATAACATGACCAAAAAACCAAGTCGAAACGACGGCGATCGCCGGAAAACGTCGCGCCGCAAAGCGGACGTAAAAGCCGAAACGCGCGAAAACTCGACGAATGACGAACGCAAACCGTCGTCCGGAGTCGAGACGCGCCCCGATGAGACGGAGAGTTCAGAAGATCAAAACGACCGTTTCCAATCGCCCAGCGACGAAATGTTCCACCTGGCGCACAATTTCCAGATTATTGCGATCGCCTGCGTTAAAGAACTCTTCCCCGACAAGTGGAAGTTACTTGATTTAAAAAGGCTCACAATCGAGCCGAACGAATTCTATAGCGAGAAACTCAAGAAACGGATCGCCGATATCGTCTATACGATCCCATTGCTGAATTCGTCCGAGGTTGTTAAACTAACCTTGATCCTTGAGCACAAAGGTCAGAGTTCGACGAGCGAGAATCGCGAGACGGCGGCGCAGGTTTTAACGTACGTCGCAGAATTCTGCAGGCGCGAGTCTCAGAAACCCGCTGCGAAAGCGTCGAATCCCGGCGCGCAACCGATACCCGTCGTGATCTATACGGGGCCCGACGAGACGCTAGAGAAACTCGAATGGAGCAATTTATTCAAAACGCCGACAGGCTTCGACGAATTCGCAATGACCATTCCGATTAAATTCGTCAATATGACGAAATTGCGTCGCGAGGGGAAATTACCGAAGAATCCGTTCCTGGAGGCAATGTACGATATCATGACGCGTCACGACGCGTCGGAATACCAAGGGTTCGCGCAGACCGCGCTCAAGGCGCTCGCCCGCATCAAGCGGCGAATGACGAGTCAGGAGCAGAGTCTTACGCGCTCGCTCATGGTATTTTTTATGGATCATGCGCGCAGTTTAAACGTGCGCGTTGAGAAGGACGATATGCGCAAGCTAGTCGCGTCAGCCAAAATGGGGGAGAGTATGAGTAAAGAATCTGAGAAAATATTGCACGATTTCTTCGCCGACGACGCTGAAAAAGCGGGTATCGAGCAAGGAATTGCACAGGGTATCGAGCAAGGAATTGCACAGGGGATTGAGCAGGGAATTGAACAGGGAATTGGGCAGGGAATTGGAATCGGAAAGCAAGAGATGAAGGACGACATTCTCAGTGAACAGCGCGCCGCAGTGCGCTCAGACGTCGAAACTCGTTTCGGAGTCGTTCCCGTTACGCTAACACAGGCGATGGACAAAGCCCAGGACGTCAACGCGCTCGTCGATATGCGCGTTTACGCGCTTACAAAGGCAAGTTCGCTCGACGATCTTATCTCTTACGCTCAAAACGCCGTGTTCTAAGATACGCAAGGCTAATGACGACGGATACGCGCATTAAGACGCTAGCGTTCCCCCAACTAATCAAATACGAGATCCAAAATGACTTCCTCCGTTCCCTCCACTCCGACTTTGAAGTCGACGTCGCCGACATTGAAAAGACACCCGGCTATAACGACGCTAATTTTCGAATAAGAGACTACGTCGTCGGAGGTTTATTGCCGATGCGGCGGCACAATCGAGTTGGGCTGAGGTCGTCGCAGGACGTTTGAATGAGAAGAAACTAAAGCGCTTCCTCCTAACGGAATTAACGCCGGAGGAGAGAAAGACTGTCTTGACCAATGGAGCAAAAGTTAAACGGTTTCGCACGCAATATTTCGCGACGTCTCGGACCATTCCGCATTCGACCTTTCGATTCATACATGGAATTCAGCAGCGCGTCGTGCAATTCGTCAGACTTAACAAATTGCACGCCGTTCGCATAGATTGCGTTGATTAAACCCCGCCGCCACGTCCGGTTGCGCAATCAGCGAATTTTCAATTTCCGCCTTTCTCGACGTCAAGAGAAGAACAACGCTCGTTCTGACGCGACAAATCTCTCCCTTCGTCTCCGATTCCCCTTATTCCTCAAATCCGAGCTCTCGCGCCGTCCGCAGGTCGTCCTTTGCCGCGCGATCATTGCCGAGCGCGCGGTATGCGGCGGCGCGGTAGAAGTAGGCGTCGGGATAGTCGGGGTCGAGATCGAGCGCGCGATCGAAATCTTCTAGCGCGCGTTTCGGGTTGCCGAGTTCGACGAACGCCTCGCCGCGCGCGACGTAGCAGTGGACGAACTCCGGCTCGAGTTCAAGCGCTTTCCCGTAATCGTTAATCGCCTCTTGATATTTCTTTTCGTTGGCCAGCAGAACGCCGCGATCGTAATAGGCGTAAACGAAATCGGGCGTCAACGCGAGACACGCGTTGAAATCCTTGAGCGCGTCCTCGACGTCGCCGAGCATATCGCGAGCGACGGCGCGTCCGTAAAAAGCTCCGGACGCGCGTTTGTCGCGTTGGATCGCGCTATTATAGTCGTCGATCGCGCGACGGTAATCGCCAAGCAGACGCGCGGCGTGCCCGCGAAGTTCGAGCGCGGGCGCGTAGTCGGCGCGAATAGCGAGCGCGCGATTCGCTTCGTC
>CADCOO010000020.1 GCA_902803085.1 uncultured Planctomycetota bacterium | reverse complement strand
GTCCAGAGTTCGTCGTAGCGGTCGGCGATGAATTCGGGTAGGTAGGTAACGTTGGCGAGAATATCGATCGGCTCGGAGACGACGGTCATGCAATGCTGGAAATAGCGTTCGAACCATTCGTCCTGATCGACGTCGTAATCCTTGGGGAGTTGCCAGAGTCGCTCGTCGGAGCCGTCGGGTCGCTTGCCCATAATCATCGTGTCGGCGAGAACGAAGTCTAGGCGCGCGTAGATCTTGGGATCGATCTTTTCGTACCAGTCGCGGTCGTTGACTTGGATTCCGATCTTGAGTCGGTCTTTTTCCGGCAGAGTTGCGTTGACGTCTTCGACGACCTTAACGAACGCGTCGAGTTTCTCGTTCGTATTGAGGGGCCATTCGCGTCCGACGTTCTCGAGAACGCCGCTCTTAACGCCGGTGAGTTTGGTTCGTTCGAGCGCCATTTCCGCCGTCATGCCGCCGCGTAGGTGAATGTGATAGTCTCGCAGATCGAGCGCCGGGTCGAGCCAGGGCGCGTAGTTCGCAAAGGTTTGCGCGTCGCCCTGCGGCGCCGTTAGCGGGTTTTCTTGACTGAGCGCGAAACCGCAAAAGAGGGTCGTCGCGCTTACGAGCAGGAAAGATACAAATGAAAAACGCATAGAGGACCCTTTCGTAAAAACGCGCGCGATACGCCCAATAGCGTTCGCGCGCTGAGGTTATTCGGCGACTCGCCAATCTTGAAGGCGCAACTCCACTTGCTGGAGGTAATCGTTGTAGACGACTTGGAACGCGACGTCGAACTTCGTCTGCGGGTTTACGGCGACGAGTTCGTTCATTTCGTCGACCCACTCGCCACGACTGAACGCGACGGCGCGACGTTCGTCGTTATGCTGGCGGAAACGCGCCTGGAAAACGTTTCCCTGCGGCAGCGGCGCGCCGGGCGCCGCGCCCGGTTTCGGCTTGCCGCCGCCGACGCGACGCGCCTGGCCGACGAGCGAGACCCCGCACGTCGCAAAGATCGGACGCTGGTTCTCCGCGCCAAAGGGCGCCGCCTTATTGAGTTCGTTGAGCGTTTGCAACGTTATCGCCGCAAACGGAAACTCGCCGTCGATATAGAGTTTCGGCGCGCGATCTGCGGCGTTGAAATTTCGCTCGACGTAATCGCAGAACGCCTCGCGAAACGCTTCGAGTTGCGACTCCTTGACGCCAAGTCCCGCCGCCGCCGCGTGACCGCCAAAACGCGTTAAATACTCCGAACACGCGTCTAGCGCGTCGTACATATTGAAGGCGCCAACGCTACGCGCCGAGCCTGTGTTTGCGTCCGGTTCGCGCAATGCGATCATGATCGCCGGACGATAAAATCGTTCGGAGATTCGACCGGCGACGATACCAATCACGCCGGGGTGCCAGTCGCGACTGGCGAGAACGAACGCGGGCGCGTCGGCGTATTTCTCTTCGATCATTTTGAGCGCGTCGGACATAATGCGACGCTCGAGCTTCTGACGCGTCGCGTTGAGGTTATTGATAAAGGGCGCCAGCTCCCTCGCGCGATCCGCTTTGTCGGTAATAAGCAATTCGACCCCGAGGCTTGCCAGTCCCATTTGACCCGCAACCGCGAGACGATGCGGGTTCTCCAACAGCGTCTTGCCATACTGCCAATTGAGCTCGTCTTCAGGATCGCGCGGCATGCTCTCGTTGAGCACCTCGCGACCCGCCGCGTTCAGACGCGGCGCGATCATGAACCCGACGTCTTCGCTCGTGATCTTCTTGCTCGCGTTTGGAAAGACGATCTCCGCGAGGAATTTTAGCCCGAGCGGCATGTGATCGACGAAACTCTTTTCCAGCGCGTAGCGGACGAGCGTGCGGTTTTCGTCGAGTAGCGGCACGACGTCGGCGATCGTGCCGAGCGCCGCCAGACCAATCGCTTGCAATAGGAACTCGCGCATTTCCGGCGACGTCTTCTCGCCTCCCGAGGCTTCTACTCCCAACTGCCACGCCAGTTTGAACGCGACGAACGCGCCGCAAATTTCCGGAAACGGATAGGGCGGCAGATTCGGCAAGAGAATCTTCGGATGCACGACGGCGGCGACGTCGGGAAGAATCTGCTTGCCGGTCTCTTCGTCGACGATTGGCGTGTGATGATCCGTAACGACGAGCGCGAGTCCGATTTCTTTTGCGAATTTCGCCTCTTCCAGGCTTGTGATCCCGCAGTCGACCGTGACGACGACGTCGGCGTTTTCGTCGTCCTTGAGGCGTTTGAGCGCCTCTTGATTGAGACCGTACCCCTCGTCAAGTCGGTTCGGCACGTAATAGAGACAGTCGCCGCCGAGCGTTCTAATCGCCTGGAGAAGGAGCGCGGTCGCGGTCATGCCGTCGACGTCGTAGTCGCCGTAGACGACGATTTTCCGTTTTTCCTTGATCGATTGGAGTAGAAATCGCGCCGCTTCGACGCAGCCGGGCAGTTCTGCGGGCGCGTGAAGACCGCGCGCTAGATTGGGGGGCGCGAGAAATTCGGCGACCTTCTGCGGATCGTCGATTTTGCGCCCCACGAGCGTCTGGGCGACGACGTAGGAAACCTTCGCTTGCTCGGCGACTCTCTGCACGAGGTCGGGATCGAACGGTCGCGTAATCCAAATCTTTTTCTCTTGCGCCTTGGTCATAGGTAACGCCCCGCTTTTTGCCGTGTTATTTTGTTCCGCGCGTTTGCTAAGGCGCGATTTGAGCGCGACGCGGCGACGAAACGCCCAGTCGCGTCGAACGACCGTTTGGCGCGCGTCGCCGTCCATTGCGCGACGCGTTCCTACTTAATCGCCTGTTTGTCAATACTACGCCGATATTGTACCCTTTGCCAAGGTCGTCCGTCAAGAGGTTCGCCGGTCTGTTTCGTTGGAAATTCCCATTATTAAAGCGATCGTTTGTTAAAATCGGCAAGATGAAGAGTCTAAGTAAAGGCAAGAACTCATGGTTGCGATCCGAAATAGGGCCGTTTTTTGCCGTTTGCTCGCTCGGGCAACTTTCCAAAACGTTTTTTTTTGGTAAATTAGATAGGAACGCCGTGCGATTCGCGCCAAACGCGTCGATTTGAAGCGTAGTAGACGAGGGTAAGCGTCGCGCGTTTGACGCGTTCTGAGCGTATGGATATCATAAGGAGTAGACGATGCACGTTATGTTTGTCGCAAGCGAAGCGACCCCCTATTCTAAGACGGGCGGTTTGGCGGACGTGTGTAGCGCGTTGCCTAAAGCGCTTTCGCAACTCGGCTGTAAAGTTTCGATCGTAACGCCGCTGTACAAGTGCGCGCGCGAGTACTTCACCCATTCGAACGAACGTCTTGAGTCGATGTACGGCGTAACGCTTGAGGCGGTCGTTGGTCGCGAGACGAAGCGCGCGGGCGTTCAGAGAACGAAGCTCTCGGGTAGCGAAGTCGACGTCTACTTTATCGAGCACGACGACTATTTCAATCGCGACGGAATCTATAACAACCAAGGGGTCGACTACAGCGACAACTGCGAGCGTTACTCGTTCTTTTCGCGTTCGGCGCTAGAATTGATTCGCGTCTTGAATCTCGACGTCGACGTGATTAACGCGAACGATTGGCAGACGGGCTTGGTCCCCGTCTATCTCGACTCGATCTATAAGACGCGTTCGCGTTTCGAGTACGATTCAATCTTTGGCGGAGCGGGACGACCGCGCTACGACGCTTCCGTTCGCCAGGGCGCGAACCCGTTCGATCGAATTAAGACGGTCATAACGATCCATAATTTGCGGCACCAGGGTCGATTCTGGCGCGGCGCGATGGATCTGACGGGGCTCGACTGGAGTCTCTTTACGTACGATAAGATGGAGTTCTACGGTCAGCTCAATATGCTGAAATCGGGTCTTGTCTTCAGCGACGCGATCACGACGGTTAGTCCGAAGTACGCGCAGGAAATTCAGACGGAAGAATGCGGCGAGCGCCTTCAGGGCGTTCTGCAAACGCGTTCCCAGGATCTTCGCGGTATTCTTAACGGAATCGACGTCGACGAATGGAACCCCGCGACCGACAAGGCGATCGCCGCGAATTACACGAGCGAAACTTTTCCAATCGGCAAGCCGAAGTGCAAGGCGGCGTTACAACGCGAAATGGGACTGCCCGAAGACCCGAACGTTCCGCTCTTTGGCGTCGTGAGTCGTTTCGATCCTCAAAAGGGTCTCGATCTCGTCGCCGAAGTAACGCCGGAACTTGTCGAACGCGAGGGCGCGCAGTTGGTCGTTCTCGGCTCGGGCGAGCGCAGTCTTGCGGATCATTTTGCGTCCCTTGCGCGCCGGTATCCACGCAACGTCGCGGTGAGGAACTACTTCTCGCCGGATCTTTCGCATCGGATCGAAGCAGGAATCGACGTCTTTCTCATGCCGAGTCGTTACGAGCCTTGCGGCCTGAATCAGATGTACAGTCTGCGTTACGGCTCGTTGCCGCTCGTGCACAACGTCGGCGGACTCTACGATTCCGTAACGAACGCTTCCGACGAAAATATCCAGAACGGTACGGCGAACGGTTTCGTCTTCTACTGGTGCAATGCGGACGACATGATGAAGGCGATTCGCTGGGCGCTCCATTGCTATCGCGATCGTCGGGACGACTGGACGAAAATGATCCGGCGCGCCATGACGGAGGATTTGTCGTGGAAGCAAAGCGCGACGAAGTATCTTGAACTTTATACGGAACTGGTTGATCGCAAATAACGCGCCGCGTTCGTTAGGTAGCCATGCCAGATTATAAGTACAAAGCGAAGACGCGCGCCGGCAAAGACGTCGTCGGCATAATGACGGCGAATACGCAGAAGGAAGCGCTCGATCGACTCGCGGCGCAGAAACTCTTTCCGATCTCGGTAGAGGACGCGCACAAGAACGACGTGAACGTCGGCAAGTGGTTTCAACGCAAGCCGCCCGCAACGGCGATCGCCGCGTTTCTAACGCAACTCGGCGAATTGCTGGAGAACGGCGTGCCGGTTCTTATGGCGTTCCAGGCGCTCGGCAAGCAGACGCCGAACCCCGCGCTGCGCGAGGTCGTCGTCGACGTCGGCGAACAGGTCGCGGACGGTCAGAGCGTCGACGCGGCGTTCGCAATGCACGACAAGGTCTTCGACGACCTGACGCTTAGCGTGATTAAAGCGGGTTCAGAGGGCGCTTTTTTGGAGTCCGCGCTCAAGAGGACGGCGAAGTTTATCGAAGATCAGGCGGAGATTCGCAGTCGAATCGTCGGCGCGATGATTTATCCGTCGGTACTGTGCGTCGTCGGCGTTACGATCGTCACCGTGCTCCTCGTCGCGTTTGTTCCGAAATTCGAACCGATGTTCGAACAACTCGTTGAAAGCGGCAATAGTCTTCCGGTCGCGACGGTTTGGCTACTGGCGTTTCGCGATTTCTGCGGAAGTTACGGTCTCTATGCGCTCGGCGTGATCGCAGCGATTTTGGTCTGGTTGAAATTTCAAGCGTCGACGAAATCGGGTCGCCGCTTTATCGACGCGTGGAAGTTGAAGTTGCCCGTGCTGGGCCAGGTCGCGCAGGCGTCGGCCGTTTCGAAGTTGTGCCGCGTTTTGGGCACGCTTTTGCAGAACGGAGTCCCGATTTTGCGCGCGCTTGAAATCAGTTCTCGTTCGACTGGCAACGCGCTTTTGCAGGACGCGGTCGAGAAGTCGGTGGAGGCGGTGTCGTCGGGCGAGCCGCTTTCGCGCCCGTTGCAGGAAAGTAAATTGATTCCTCCGCAGGCGATGACGATGATAACGATCGCCGAAGAATCGAACACGCTCGAAAAGGTGCTCCTCAATCTCGCCGATTCGCTAGAAAAACAGCTTTCGAAACGAATCGATATTATGGTGCGACTCCTCGAACCGATGATGCTGCTCATGCTCGCGGGCGCGGTCTTTTACATTATTCTCGCGCTCCTCATGCCAGTTTTTCAGCTTACCGACGCGGTTTAGCCGACGCGTTCGCGCGACGTCTTAGGATACGGTTATGAAGAATAGCGAAGCGTATTTGAATCCGAAAATCGCCAAGACGATTAGCCGACTCGATCTTAAGGCGCAGTTCATCGTCAAGGGCTTTATGCACGGGCTTCACGCGAGCCCGTTGCAGGGCTTTTCCGTCGAGTTTAGCGAACATCGGAAATACGAGCCCGGGGACGATCCGAAGGATATCGACTGGCGTCTCTACGCGCGCACGGACAAGTATTACGTGCGCAAATACGAGGCGGAAACGAATATGACCGGCTGGCTCGTCGTCGATTCGAGCGCCTCGATGGGCTATTCGTACAACGGCGAAATTACGAAATTCGAGTACGCGATCTCACTTTCGGCGGCGCTCTGCTATCTTATGATCTGTCGGCAGGACCCGGTCGGGCTCGTCGTCTTCGACGAAAAGATTCGCCATTCGCTTCCACCGCGTTCGAAACGCTCGCACTTCGGCGCCGTCCTCTCGACCCTCGCGAATCTTACACCAACCGGCGCAACCAACGCGCCCGAAGCGCTCGCGCAACTCGCCGGCATGCTCAAACGCGCGTCCCTCGTTATGGTCTTTTCCGATCTGTTAGGCGATCCCGAGGAAACGCTCCGTTCCATCTATCGTCTCCGCCACGCCGGACACGACGTCATTCTCTTTCATATTCTCGACGACGCCGAAGTCCGATTCCCCTTTAAAGGAACCGTGCAGCTTGAAGATCCTGAAACCGGCGAGTCCCTGGTCGTCGACGCCGACGCCGCGCGCGCCGATTACGAAGCCGCGCTCGAAGAGTTCCGCGAACGCTTTCGGCGCGAAGCCGCTCATGCGAAATTCGATTTCGTCGAGTTGAACGTGTCAACGCCCTTTGACAAGGCGCTGCTGGAATATCTTACGGCGCGCGCGCAGAGGAGATGAAACGTCGGGACGACCTCCGTTCGTCCAACCGCGCCCAGACTTAAATCGGGCCCCTCGCAGATCCACTCGGCGTTCTCTCCGCATTTGGCATTTCCTACGTCCAACGCTTGCATCTCGCCCCGCTACTCGTTATACTGTATTCGAGGCGTCGCGCGTAGTCGGCGACGCGACGGAATTAACGCACAAACGCGCGTTGCGCGCGGGGAGGACTCGACGTGAAATTATTGCGCATACTTTTGACGTTGGTTGGAGCGCTTGCTCTCGTCGGCGGTTTGGCGGCGGGCGAGGGTACGCTTAGCAATCCGAATCTCGCTTTTCTTGCGGACGTTAGCGCGTCTTCGGAATATGGCGCCGGGTACGAGGCGATCGGCGCGACGGACGGGTTTGTTCCGGCGGCGCTCGCGCACGGCGACGCCGGGCGCGCATGGTGCGTTCGCGGCGCCGCGTGCAACGGACGCGCCGATTTTGTCCTCGAATGGGAAGAGCCGCACGAAATTTCGACCCTCGTCTATTACGGTCGAACCGGCTCCGCTATGCTCGAAGAATGTTTCGAGAAGTACGAACTTTACCTCAACGACGACGAGCAGCCCGTAGCGTCCGGCGCCTTTGAAATGAAGCACGGTCCCCAGTTCGTCGTCTTCGACAAGCGTCCCGTCTCGAAAATGACGATTCGCTTCCTTTCCGGCTATCCGAAAGGGCTCAATTGGGGCGCCTCGGAAATCGCCGTCTTTGAAGATCGACCGACCGAAGAAGAACTTGCCGAACGCGTTACGCCCGACGCGGCCGCCGCCGCCGTCGTCGATCTCACGATCGAGTCTTTTCAAGAGGAAGGCATGCCCGACGAGATCGTCTTCGCGCTCCGAAAGCCAGCGACCGACCCACACTGGTACGCCAACTTTAGCTACTACGCCGACAACGTCTGTCGCACGCCGTTTCCGCTCGGATCCGGCGGCGGTCTCTACGCGTACAACGTCAAAACAAACGCGGTGCGAACGATTATCGAGGATCCCAACGGGAATTTTCGCGATCCGGTCGTGCACTACGACGGTAAGACGATCCTCTTCTCATATCTCCCCGCTGGAAAAAAACATTTCAGTCTCTACACGATTCAATCGGACGGAACCGGTCTAACGCGTTTGACCGGCGAGGGCGAGGACGAGCCGCTCGAACTGCCTCCCGGCGTCGAGCCGTCGACCTCCGACGAATTCCGCACGTCCGCCGCGCCGCTCGGGAACGCGCGCGACTTCGCGCCCCCCGGCTGGGACGACTACGAGCCGACGTGGTTGCCCGACGATTCGATCGTCTTCTGTTCCACGCGCGCCAAACGTTACGTCGGATGCTGGCTGACGCAAGTCGGAACGCTCTATAAGCGCTTTCCAGACGGCAAGTTGCGCGAGTTGTCGTGCAACGTGGAGCAGGACAATACGCCGCGCGTTTTGGAGAACGGTCAGATTATCTATATGCGCTGGGAATACGTCGATCGTTCTCAAGTCCATTATCACCACTTGTGGACGATGGGACAGGACGGCACGCGTCAGATGGTCTTCTATGGAAACTTGAATCCCGGAACGAGCATGCTCGAGCCGAAGCCGATCCCGAACGCCGAAGGGGGCAAGATCGTTTGCACGTTCTCGCCATGGCACGGGTATCCTGAGCACTACGGGTACGTGACGGTCGTCGATCCGCGCATGGGACCGGACGCGCCCGAAGCGGCGAAAAGAATTTCGAAAGGTCAGAATTACTCGGATCCTTGGGCGTTTAGCGAGGATCGGTTTATGGCGGCGTCGTACGATCGTCTCGTTCTCATGGACGAGCGCGGTCGCGAACGAACGTTGTATCAGCTTCCTAAAGAACAAAAAGAGGCTGGATTCTGGATTAACGAGCCGCAGCCGCTGGCGCCGCGCGAGCGCGAACCAATTCTAACCGACTCGACGAATCCTGCGGACGCAATGGGCGTCTTTGCGCTTGCGAACGTTTACCACGGTCGCAAAATGGCGAGCGTTAAGCCTGGCACGATTAAGAAACTCCTTATCTATGAAACGCTTCCGAAGCCGATTCACTACTCCGGCGGCATGGATATGATGAGCTTCTACGGCACGTTTACCCTCGAGCGCCTCCTTGGAACCGTGCCGGTTACGCCGGACGGCTCGGCGTATTTCCGCGCGCCGGCGAATCGTCCGATTTTCTTCCTCGCTATGGACGAGAACGGCAAGTGCGTTAAGAGAATGCACTCCTTTACGTCGGTCATGCCGGGCGAGAAGTTCTCTTGCGTCGGCTGTCATGAAGAGCGCACGGAGACGGCGGGCGCCGACGAGAAGAATCGACTGCTCAAACTCATGGAAGGGCAACCTTCCGAAATCGAACCGATTCCGGACGTTCCCGACGTCTTTAGCTTTACGCGCGATATTCAGCCGATACTCGACAAATACTGTCTGGAATGTCATAATCCGGATCGAGAAGAAGGCGGGTTCAATATCTCCGGGCACTGGTCTCCGATGTACACGATCGGATACGCGCAAATGTCGTGGCGTCAACTCTTTGGCGACAATCGCAACCGCGCGAAGAGCAATTTCGAGCCGTACGAGATCGGATCCGGATCGAGTCGGCTTCTGAAGCTAATCGACGAGGGACACGGCGGCGTCAAAATGACGGAGCACGATCGACTTATGATCAGTTTATGGATCGACGCCGGCGCGAACTATACGGGCACGTACGCGGGCGAATTCTCCGGCGGGGTAGGGTACTACCTTGAGAACACGCCTGTGCGCAACGAGAAGGACTGGCCTGAGACGAAGGCGATGCAGGAGGCGATTACGCGCCGTTGCGACGTCTGTCACACTCCTTGCGACCCGTCGAAGGAATTTGGCACGTACACGATCTACCAAGACAACTACAATCCTCGCAATCCCCGGGACGCAGAGGACTCCTTTATTCCGCACGATCTCTCGCAGGCGAACGGCCGCTTCAGTCGGTTTGAGATCTTTGATCTCTCGTATCCCGAGCAGTCTAAGGTCTTGCGAGCGCCCCTTAGTCGTGAGGCGGGCGGGCTCGGCGTGTGCGAGTCGAAGTCTGGCAAGAGCGTTTTTACGAGCAAAGACGACGCGGATTATAAGACGATTCTAGCGGCGCTTGAACGCGGGCGGCGTTATATTATCGAGGAGGACAATCGCCCGGAAATGCTGACGCCGAGTCCTAACAACGGCGAGAACTGCCCGCAACGTTACGTTCCGCGCTGGCCGTACCTGCGCGAGATGATACGCTACGGTCTCCTGCCGGTCGATACGGATCCGACGGCGAGCTACGATCCCTACGAGCTCGATCAGCGTTACTGGGAGTCGCTCCATTATAAACCTGAACCTTCGACTCCTTGAGTTGAACGGTAATTCAAAACGCGATATAATGGCGGCGTCGCGATAAGCGGCGTCGCTTTTTTAAATAAGAATCATCGATAGCGCATAGGGAGACGGAAGAATGTCGAAACCGAAGATCGTCGTAGTTGGTAGTTCGAATACGGACATGATCGTAAAATCGCCGCATATTCCCGCGCCAGGCGAGACCGTGCTCGGCGGAATCTTTGCGACGGCGGCGGGCGGCAAGGGCGCGAACCAGGCGGTTGCCGCAGCGCGAGCTGGCGGCGAGGTCGTCTTTGTCGCGCGCGTTGGCGACGATATGTTCGGCGCGCAGGCGATCGCGGGATTTGAACGGGAAGGGATCGACTGCTCCAAGATAATTCGCGATCCTGCGAACGCGTCGGGCGTCGCGCTTATTATGGTCGACGACCAAGGTCAGAATTCGATATCGGTGGCGCTTGGCGCTAATAACGCGCTCTCGCCGTCGGACGTCGACGCCGCCTCCGACGCGATCGCCGCCGCCGACATGCTCGTCGTTCAGCTTGAAATTCCGATTGCGACCGTCGAACGCGCCGTTCAGCTTGCGAAACGCGCGAACGTGCCCGTCTTGCTCGACCCCGCGCCGGCGCCCGAGGTCGCGCTGCCGTCCTCGATTCTCGATTGCGTAACGATAATTAAGCCGAACGAGACGGAGGCGCAACGTCTTACCGGTCAAGCCGTTACGGACGCATCGAGCGCGGAGAAAGCGGCGCGCGAACTTCTCAACGGCGGGGTTGAGACGGCGATCGTAACGCTCGGTCGCTCGGGCTCGGTAGTCGTACCGCGCTCAGGCGCGGCGTTCGTCGTTGATTCGCGTCAGGTAGCCGCAGTGGACGCAACGGCGGCCGGGGACGCGTATTCCGGGGCGCTTGCGGTCGCGCTTGCCGAAGGCATGACGCTTGCGACCGCGGTCGATTTTGCGACGCGCGCCGCGGCGCTTAGCGTTCGCAAACTCGGGGCTCAGCCTTCCCTTGCGACGCGCGACGAGATCGACGCCTTCCAGGTCTAATTCCGATTAATCGAACTCGAGAGTCCTTCGAGCGAATAGCTGAAGGGATTGAGCTTGATATCGCACCTTTTGAAATTTGCGAGATCTTCTCGCGTAGCAGCGGATCCCTTCTGTCGTATAAGCATACCGCGCGAAGAATCGGAAGCGGTGAGTACGATGAGCTCCTTCGCCGTGGAATATCGCAGCGATTCGCATAGCGCGGAGTACTCGTCGCGACGTAGCGTAACGTTTTCCTGGGCGATGACTTCGTAACTCGCCGGCAGCTTAGCGCCGTTCGAATCGGTTCCTTGCTCGACCATTTGTAGCGTCGCTTTATCGGCGGAGATTTGCGAAGCTCCCGGCGGGAACTTTGCGTCGTTGACGTTTAGTCGCGTATTGGCGTCGTCGTATTCGGCGACGACGATTCTTACGCGCTCCCTTGCGACGATGGTTCTTTTCGCGAGATCGGCGTCGAGTTCTCCGGCAAATTCCGCGTGCGTTCGAATCCATTCCTTTTGGTTAACATTGGAAATATCGTTATTCTGCTGGAGAGCGTCCGGCAGTATGTTCGGCGCGCGTTGCGATTTCACGGCGGAGTATATTTCGCCGCCCTTTGCTGCGCGCGCCGTTTGCGTTTCCAAGTCGATCGCGACGTTTGTAAAGGTCCCCTGGTACAATTCGACAATTTCCTTTTCGTCGACGCCGGCGAGTCTTGCTTCGACGCCTCCCTTCTGATCGCCAAGACATTCGATCGTCTTGACTTCGAGTTGCGACTTGTCTTTTGCGTTAATATCGAAAATCATGAGCTGGCGCTTGAGGGTAACGCGCGCTTCGGCGCAACTTAACGACTGGATAATTTCTCCTTGCGGTCGCTTTTGGAGCTGAGTAACCGTGACCTTTTGCGGCGCTTGCGATTTGAAAATCAGTTGCGAACCGTTGAAAGCCATGCTTTCGTCCCAGGCGATCAGAATCGGGTCGTTTGTAAAGTATTTCTTAAAGGATTCCGACGCGTCGGTCGGCCTTTGCGCGTTTGGCGGCTGGAAGGCGATCGAACCGTTTCCGGCGACGGTAAAGGTATTAGCGGCGCGATCGACGACGACGTTGCGACCCGAGAGCGTCAGATTGTTCGTTTGGAATTGCGCGTCTCTCTTTTCGCCGCGGATTTCTATTCGCGCCGCGTCGCCGTCGGGATTGTCGATTTGAGCGAAGTCGGCGGAGAGTCTCGTGACGACGGCTTCTGTCGTCGCGTTCGTTTCTTTGAATTCGGCGGAGTCGACGAGTTGCATTCGGTATAGTTCGATGGAACGCTTGCGCGAGTCGCCGTTGGCGGCGTCGACGAGCACGCACCATATTCTAAGCGCTCCGCCGCTAAGTTGATAGAATTTGTCGCTCGATTGCGCGCCGAGCGCCGAGTTCGCAACGGCGCCTCGTCCGATATCTGGCGCGGTCGTCGCGTCGTTTTCTAGGCGCGTCGCCGACTCGGTCGCAAATCGCACGGTAACCGCGTTTTGAATATTGGCTCTCATTGTCGGCGATTTAAAGGAAACGTTTCCCGACATTCTCGCGGCGATCGGCTCGACGTTTTTATACGGCTTAATTGGAAAGCCTTCGGTCTCGCTCCGACGGCGTTGCGTCGCTTGCGCGGCGTAGGCGTCGTTCTGAGCCGCTCGCGAGTACGACGCGTTGCGTAACAGCGCGTCCGCGTCGTCGTCGGACGCGTCGCCGGAATCTTCGCTGAAACGGCACCAGAAGTTCACTTCGTCGGCGTCGAAACTGCCGAGATCCTGAATGTTGAAGTTGATCGATCCCGACGCGACCAAGTTGATTATGTCCGTTCGCACGAGTTCTGGCTTCGCTTGAAGACCGTCTTGCCAGACCGCCTGCACAAGGCGCGTTTGACCCGATTCTTCCTTCAGCCTCAAGACGAGCGTGCCGTTCGAGTTCGCAACGACGCGCAGAATTTCAAAATCGTCGTTGAGCGCCGCCTGAATATTGCCGGCGGAGAAATCGACGACCGGCTCGTTCGTTTCTTCGCTCTCGCCATATTTTAGAATACGAACCGGTTCTGAGGAATTGTACGCGGTTAAGTCGACCAGCCCCGTCTTCATATTGTACTGGAATTCGCCTGCGAGGATTTTAATTTTCGGGCCAAAGACGTCGATAGAGGCGCGCGCGTCTTCGCTACGAATAGCGCGCACGACGGTCGGGGTTAGGTTCCGAATCTTCCCATTGAGTTTTTTGCGTTTGACTTCGCGCTGCGCTTCGGGATTGCCGGCGGTGAATTGGTCGATTTCGGAATCTTGGAGATAGAGGTATAATCGGTCGCATTTCAAATTGACCTGCTTTTCATCGTCTTGAAAGTAAATCAGGTCGACGTCTTTTGTGAAACTTGCGCACCATCCTCCCAATTCGTTGGCGTTTGGCGCGAAAGTGACGTCTTTTTTACAGCGAACGTCGAGGTATCTTGTCGTTCCTTCCTCATCTTGTTTTTTCGTTTGACTTGCGACGTTCTTCTTTTCCATGGGATTCGAATCGAGATAGAATCGCGCGTAGTCGGTAACTTCGTCGATTTCAACTTTCCTGAGTGAGAATCCTCCGCCCAAATTGCCTTCGTCGACCATTTGATCGACTTGATCCGCAATCGTTAGCTCTTCCTTGTCGTCGGGGCTCTGTTGCGCGTTCTGTTCGTCGTCTTGGTCGGCGATTTCCCGTTGATCTTTCTTGTCGGCTCGTTTAAGGTCAGTCGGAATTTCGAGGTCGACGGTGAGTCCTCGACCAGCGCCGCGATTTTTACCAAAACTGAAAGAGACTTCGTAATTAGAGCGTATCTGTTTCGTGGTAAAGACGACGTTGCGCGTTTGGAGAAAGAAATCGTCGTCGTTCGTAGCGGGGTTGAGCTCCGATCGAATAATAACGGGTCCGTGCATTTCGCCGCTAACGAATGACGAGAGGTTGACGTCGAATTTTTCGGTTCGTAGGAAGTCGAGTAGCGATTTTGAAAAGACGAGATCGACGCGATCGGTCGACTCGAAGACGATAGCGGCGCTTGCGCGCTCTTCCTCGCTCTGGAAGTCGACGTTGTCGGCGTTCGGCATGAAGACGACGGTGCACGCGTCGAGCATAATAGTTCGTCCGTCGTCTGAGAAGGACGGTCGTCCTTTAAAGATAAAAAAGGCGTCGCGATCGGTGGACGCGATTATGTTGCCGGTCGTTCGCCTCCAGTCGTCCGACTCGTTGAAGAGCGAGAGTAGTTCGGGCGCGATCTTGGCGAGCACGCCGTTTTGCAGAGATTCTCCATCGGGCGTTGGTCTCGGGGTCGGCGTAACGCCCCCGCGGTCCTCTTGCGGTCCTATTCGCTTGTCGGAGAGGTAGTAACTTGCGACGATGAGCGCGCTCAGGAACGCTAACGTAATGATCGTAAGCAGGAAGTTTCTTTTCATAACGAGTCCCACGCAGACAGAATCGGCGCCATTTATAAAGGCGCACGACGCGCCCTTCCGGCGGCGTTAGTATATTATTTCTTCGCAAAGATCGCAAGAGAGATCGTCAAGAGACGGCGAGCGTATGGACGGAGGTTACGAACGGCGCATTCTCATACGGTTCGTTAGCACGGCGAAGCTCTCGGATAGTTTTACGTTTTCGCAGACGACGTCGTCCGGGAGCTCCAGCTGCACGGGCGCGTAATTCCAGATAGCGCGCGCTCCCGCCTTAACGAGGAGGTCGGCGACCGATTGCGCGGCGCGCGCCGGAACGGTTACGACTCCCATTTCGAGCGTCTGCCCGGTCGCGTCGCGCAAAACCTTGGCGCGTTCGGGAATCTCGGCGACAGGGCGAATGGCGCGCCCTTTGACCATTTTGCCAAAGAGAGCGGGATTCGCGTCGAAAACTTCGACGACGTCGAGTCCGTGTGAAGCGAATCCTTCGTAATTCAAGATAGCGGATCCCAAATTGCCAACGCCGACAAGAAAGGCGGTCGTTTTAACGTTCCACCCAAGAAAGCCCTCGATCGCGTCGATGAGTTCCGCGATTTGGTAGCCGACTTTCGGTCGACCAGAGACGCCGGTAATCGCGAGGTCTTTGCGAACCTGCACGCTCAACTGCCCGAATTCCTCGGCAATGCGCGTGCATGAGACGACGGTCTCTCCGCGCGCCTGCGCGCTCTTGAGTAGGCGCAGGTAGCTCGGCAAGCGCTGTACGCTCGGGGTCGGCAGATTGTGCGTGGGATGGGGCAACATGGCGAATATAGTGAAAATACGTGACGGATTCCTAGTTCGTTAGCGCGTTCGAGCCCGCGTAAACTTTGGACATTTTACCCTTTGGTTCAAAAAGCACAAGCGGGGGATCTCGCGAGATAGCGCGTCGAATTTCAGATAAAACGTCGTCTCTCGTTAAAAAAGCGCTTGCGAATCGATTTTTTGACGTTATAATCAATTGAAGAGCTTGGCGCCAGTCGCCTCGATCGTCGCGTCCGTGGTGTAGTGGTAACACGGTAGCTTCCCAAGCTCCAGTTGTGGGTTCGATTCCCATCGGACGCTCTTTGAGACCGCGCGGTTTTGCGCGGTCTTTTTTTTGGTCGGCGCCGCTTCTCTTGCGGTCCTACGCCATCTTTATAATGAGATCGCCCAAGTCGGCGCCCGCTTCGCGCGCGATAAAAGGACACTTTGCTTTAAAAAGGAACGCGATCTTTTTGGGTTCGAGCGCGTTCTTCTGGGGAAAAGCGAGCGTTTCATAGTTAGCGAGCCCCTTTGCGATTACGAGGTCCGCCGCGAGAAATTCCCTGTTGAATTCCTCCGACGTCAGCTCGAAAATCGTCCCGAGCCCGTCTCCCCCGTTGTCGACGAGGCGCGCGATCTTATCGAACCCGATCTCCTCCGCGTCGCTTCTTAGCGCGTCGTTAATAATGGGCGCGCCGCGGGTAGCGACCGTAACAGATTTCTCGAATTGCGGCGCGGCGAGGAGTTCGACGAACGCCTTGTCGTAGACGATCTCGCCGGCGTTGTCGGTGAGATAGAGGATCGAGTTTGCGGCTAGAATAGCGTCGCGCAACGCGTCGATCGATCCTCGCAGCGGCGCGTCGAGCGCGTTGGCGATCGCGGCGTTGATCTTTTCTTCATTAATTGACTCCAGCGCAAAGTCGATCGAGTTTCCCGCGATAGCGAGTCGCACGGCGGCTTCAAAGGGATCGCGCGCGGTCTTAATCGAGCGTTGAATGTCGTCCCACCGCGCGTACGCGTCGCGATTGAATCTTCGCTTTTCCGCGGCGTATGGGTCGTCGTCTCCGGTAATTTCTCGCACGACGCGATGCACGACGGTTCCTATGATCGGAGGCGACGCCGTTACGCCGCGTTCAATAAAGAGCTTCATGACGCGTTCGAGTATCTGCGCGTGCATTTCTTCGTTCTTGGTAGCGAACCGCGCCGCTTCCAGAGACTGGCGCATGAGACAAATAACGCAATCGAGAGTAGAAGCCATGACCTGAGACCCTTTTTCTTCTGGAGGACGGAGCGCTCGTCTTTTTTCGAACGCGGCGCTCTCCATTGTACAGAGGACTTCTCATTTGACAAGAGTCGTCGATTTACGCCTTTTACATAAAACGCGTTGACGCGCCAAAACTGTTATCTTGCGCGCAATCGTCAAAACCTATGCAATAGTTGTTAGTTTTGTTATTTTGTCTCTCTTTTCTTTCTTTTTTCTTTAATGTCCCTATTCTATTCTAACAAGGTCGTTATAATGTTAAACGTCGGGGGTATTCGACAGACAGGTTGGAGTCGTTTCGCATAGCGCTCATGCTTCGATTCCGGCGTAGCGAACGTCCGTCGCGGCCGTTTTCTGCCAAGTCTTGTCGTTTTTTTCCGGCGTCGTCCGGTTTGTCGTAGCGCGTAGCGCTCGATTCTTTTGCTATTTTAACAAGTTTCCCATAGCGTCGAAAATTTGTTGAAGTCGTAGAGAGTCGCTCGCCGATAATTGACGCAAAGTAGTTTCATCCCTCTCGACGCGGGTTCGAATAGCGCGGTTATAGCGATTGAATCGTCGTTTTTTCGGATTTACGCTCGAGATTGATTGCCTTTTGACACAAGCAAAGCCTACGGCGTCTCGTCGCGACGTTATAATAGACGCGTTGCGTTTATCGTCGCGTAAATGAATCGTCGCGAAGAACCGAGGAGAGCGTCTCGTCGTCGCCTGATCGATCATAGCGTTCGACGTTCGCCCTTCCTATTGCGTACACAGCAAACAGCGCGTTACGACAAGGATGGAGACGGTATCGTCCGTTAGAGTTTTGATGGAGGTTAAAATGAAAAGATTTATTGGAGCGGCTGTTTTAGCGGTTGCCGCGCTGGCAACGTTCTCGCTGGAGCAGGCGCAAGCGGCTTACTGCGGCGCGTGTTCCTACACCGCTTGCCGTCCGACCGCGTGTGAATTCACCGCGCAGTGCAATACGGTCATGAAGACCTGTCGCCGAGTCGTCTTTGAAAAAGAGCAGGTCGTCTGCTACCGCAACTGCGTCCAAAAGGTTCCGGTTACGCGCCAGATCACATGCACGCGTTACGTGCCCGAGCGTCAGGCTCGCCAGATTACCTACACGGTCAATCGCACCGTTTGGGAAAACGTTCCGAAGACGATTACGCGAACGGTTAATCGCGTCGTCTACGAGACCTGCCAGAAGGAAGTTCCTTACACGGTCATGGTTCCGGTTACCGAGCAGCGCACGCGCACCTATACGGTTTGCAAACGCGTTTGGACGACCGTTCCGCAACAGGTGAACTATACCGTCATGAAGCCTGTCGTCGAGCAGCGTCAGCGCACCTACACGGTCATGCGCCGCGTCGTCGAACAATGCCAGAAGGAAGTTCCCTACACGGTTATGGTTCCGATTACCGAGCAGCGCACGCGCACCTACACGGTCAATCGCGTTAATTGGGTCACCGTGCCGCAGCAGGTCAACTACACCGTTATGGTTCCGGTTACCGAGCAACGTCAGCGCACCTATACGGTCATGAAGCCGGTCTATCGCACCTGCCAGAAGGAAATCCCCTATACGGTCATGGTTCCGGTTACCGAGCAGCGCACGCGCACTTATACCGTTAATCGCGTCAATTGGGTTACCGTGCCGCAGCAGGTCAACTACACCGTTATGGTTCCGACGACCGAGCAGCGTCAACGCACCTACACGGTCATGCGTCCTTGCTACGAGACCGTCGAGCGTCAGGTTCCCTGCACCGTCATGGTTCCCCAGACCTACACCCGCCAGGTTCCGTATACCACCGGATGCTGGCAAGATCAATGCTACACGGTTCCCGGCCGCACCGTCTATCGTCGCGTCGCTTGCTGCGACCCGTGCGATCCTTGCGCGCGCCAGACCTTCAAGATCTGCGCCGTTCAGTGCCCGCCGACCACTTGCACTCGTAAAGTTTGGGTTCCCCAGACCTGCATGCGCGAAGTTACCTGCACCCGCATGGTTCCGCAAACCTCCTACCGTACGATAACCTGCCGCGTCTGCAAGATGGTTCCCGAGACGAAAGTCTGCACCTACAACGTTACCCGTTGCGTACCGCAGCAGTGCACCCGCACCGTCTATAGGAAGTGCTGCCAGATCGTTCCCGAAACGAAGACCTGCGTCTACAACGTTACCCGTTGCGTGCCCAAGCAGTGCACCCGCACCGTATG
>CADCOO010000019.1 GCA_902803085.1 uncultured Planctomycetota bacterium | reverse complement strand
TTTCTCGTACACGGCGACGGACGCCATAGGCGAGCACTTGTCGTCGTCTCCGTGAATAAAGCACATGGGCGGCGTTTTTTCGTCAAATGCGAAGTCGTCGACCATAGGCGAGTCCATGCCGCGGTTCGTATTCTCGCCGTTGACGCCGTCTTCGAGGACGTAGGCGGGATAGACCGGGACCGCGAAGTTGACATGGCACGGCAATTTATCGACGTCGTCGATCGGCTCGTACGAGTTCGTCTGGCTCGTCGTCGAGACCATGAGCGTGAGGTGACCGCCGGCGGAGAAGCCCATGATTCCGATCTTCTCCGGATTGATTCCCCATTCGTCGGCGCGCGAACGAACGACCCTCACGCAACGTTGCGCGTCTTGCCACGCCGCCATGTGTTTCGGCAAGCCCTTGCGGCGCGGAACGCGATACTTCAAAACGACGACCGTAACGCCTTTGCTCGTGAAATACTTGGCGATCTTGTCGCCCTCGTGCGCGTACGCGAGACCGTTGTAAGCGCCGCCCGGACATACGACGAGGCACGCGTCGGTCGTTTTCGTTTCCGGCGCCCAGTATTCGTAAGTCGGCTTAACGGCGTCGGGCGTTTCGCCGGGCGCTAGTCCCGGCCATAGGTTGAATTCTTCAAAAGCGCCCGCGGGCTTAGCGAACGCGAACGCCGCGGCGACGAGCGCGACCGCGACGACGAGCAGCGTCGTTATGCGTTTCATATTGATTCCTTCCGTAATAGAGTCTTGCGATTTCAAGCGCCGCGCAAGGTTGAGCGCGTTACGCTATGAGTTCTTTGAGTCGGCGCAAATTAACGACGTCCCATGATTCCCCGTCCTCCGTTTGCGCCTTTGGAGTTTCTAAATACATCGGCGTCTCTTTGAAACGCTCGTCGTTGACGATTAGTCTGAACGGTTCGAGTCCGAGCGCGCCTTCGCCAATGTGCGCGTGCCGATCGAGATGCGAGCCGAGCCCTTTGACCGTGTCGTTAAGGTGAAACGCTTCCAGACGATCGAGACCTAGAACGCGATCGAATTCGTCGAAGACGGCGTCGTAGGCGTCGCGCGTCGAGATATCGTATCCCGCGACGAAAGCATGGCATGTGTCGAAGCATACGCCGAACCGATCGGGATAGTCGGACGCCGCGATAATAGCCTCAAGTTCGGCGAAGGTCGCGCCGAGATAGGAGCCTTGGCCGGCGGTCGTTTCAAGGAGAACTTTTACGTTGACGTCGGGCGTTGCGTTGAAGATCGAGTCGAATGATTTCGCGACGCGCGCTAGTCCGTTTTCGCGAGTATCGTCTTTCGCTGAGCCCGGGTGCATAACGACTTTCGGAACGCCGAGCGCGTGCGCGCGCTTTAATTCTTCGGTGAACGCCGCGATCGATTTCTCAAGAAGTTCTGGATTGACGGACGCCAAATTAATAAGATAAGAGTCGTGTATTAACGGCATAACGATCCCGGCGTCGGTCATGGCGTCTTGAAATTTTTTTGCGGCGCCGGGTTCGATCGCTTTGTTATTCCATCGCGACGCGTTTGCCGAAAAGATTTGTAGGCATTGAAATCCATTGGCGGCGACCGTTCGCACAGCGCCGTCAAATCCGTTCGATATCGATTCATGCACGCCGAAATATGGCATTTTGCGTCTTTCTATCTCTGGTGTTTTTCCTTGGGACGCCGACGCCTTAACGTCGCGCGTCGCTTGACTTCGTTAATGATAACAAAGAAAGACGTCAATTTCAAGCGCGTTGCGAGAATTATCTCGACTTTGTTTCAGAAGAACGCGATATGCGACAGATTACTAAGTCGGGACGATTGAAGAGACGCGTCGGCAAAACGCTGGGACCGAGTCCGCGCGAAACGATAAGGCGCGTCTCGCCAAGCGCGTAAAGCCCGCCCGTATAGCGCGGAAACCAACCCTGATGCGGCGCGTTCAGACCGTTCGGCATAACGATCGGCAATCGGAATTGACCCCCGTGCGCGTGCCCCGAAAAGACGACGGCGAATCCTTGCGCCGCGTACAGATCGAGCGTTTCAGGACGATGCGACAGTAAGATTGAGAACCGTCCGTCGCGCGGCGCGACCTTCGTCAACTCGCGCGCAAATCGACTCTTATACTCGCGTCCGAATCGCGCCGGATCGCCGACGCCCGCAATAAGAACGACGTTTTCGTCTTGCGCCGCCGAATCGTCCAAGATTTCTATTGCGCCGTCGCGCCGTTTTAGCGCGAGTCGGCGTCCGTCGAGCGCAATAGCGCCCGCGCGCTCGATCGCGTCGAGCGTCTGATCGCGATACTGCGGTCGAAAATCCGCTTCGTGATTGCCGGTAACGAAGAAGACGGGCGCAATTTGTCTTGCGCGTCGCACGGTCGAATCGACGTATTCTAAGTCAAAAGCGCGTTCGTCGACGAGATCGCCCGTGACGACGATCAGATCGGGCTTTTCTTTCGCCATGAGTTCAAAGAGGCGTTTCGAGCGATTTCGAAAGACCTTTCCGTGCAGATCGGAGAGTTGCGCGATCTTGAGTTCTCCGATCGTTTCCGGTAATTTTTCGTCGACGAGTTCGTATCGCGAGAGTTGAATCGCGTTGTTTTCCCAGTAGAAGAGATAGTATAGGAACCGACATGCGCTGAAAAGTCGCTCGAGCGCGACGCGTAACGGCGTTCGCACATTGAGCGTAATCTCGCTCGGCGGAATTCGTTGCAATTGCGAATGAGTCTCGTTCGTCATGGCGTCGCTCCGGTTACTTATTACGCCAGAAATCTTGTAAGCGAATACCGAGCGCGCGTCGGGTCGCTTCGACGTCGTTTCTAAATCTTGGCGCGTCGACGGGATAGCCGGCGGTCGGCACGAGCGCGTCGTTTCCGGTCGCGCGCTTCCAGAACGCGTTAAAAACGGTCATAGCGAGTTCGCGCAAGTATTTGGCGACGATGGAGGCGAGCGCGGTCGGCGCGTTCGATTCTCCTTTGGCGGTAAATCGAATCTCTATCGCGACGTCGCGCTGGAAGCGGAAGAGTTCGCCGTTTCGATCGCGCGCATTTTCCGCGACGAGTCGATAGACGCTCGCGGCGCGCGCCTCTTGAATCGTAGCGATCGTCGCGTTTGGAAAGCGCGATTGCAGAATGGCGAGGTAGCGATCGCGGCCGCCGAGCTTGTCGCACAGCGCAATTGCGTAAACGGGTTGGGAACCGTTTGCTTGCGCGCGCAGGACGTCGCGCAGCGTTTCGACGAGCGTCGCGGTCGTAACGTCGGCGATGAGATCGCTTTTAAGCATAGGGCGGTCGAGCATGGCGTTGAACTCGCGCGGTTGAACGCGGCGCGCGCGCAACGCGAGGAGCGCGAGTCGTTCTCGAGCGAAGAGCGCTCGAACGGGCTCGAGCGCCGCGGCGATCGGACGGTCCGGATCCTTTGTTTTCTGCGCGACGGGCAGTTCGAGCGCGGCGTCGCGTTCCCAGCTTGGCGCGTCGATCGGGTTCGACTCCGTCGCAATAACGCGCGTCGCCTCTTGAAAACTATCGAGCTCAAGATTGAGTAGCGCGGCGGCTATAAAAAAGGAGCGTTCGAGTTTGTCGAGCGATTTCGAACCGGCGTACAGGCGTTTGGAGTCGACGAGCGGGAAGACTCCGCGCGCCGCCGAGACGGGCGCGAGCGCCGTATTGAGTCGTTCGACGAGCGCGTCGGTCGTCGCGAGCGCGTCGGCGTCCTCCGGCGTCGTTTCCGGCAGACAAAGATCGAAGAGCGGAGTTTCCGGCGCCGCGCGCCTTTTTTTGGCGCGCGCGTTGGACGCGCGAGGAGACGGCTCGAGATTCTTCGTCGATTCCGACGGAACGGCGAACGCGTTTCTCAACGCGTTTCCCTCGGAACCGACCGGCGCCGACCAGCACGTCGCGCCGACGAGCAACGGGCCAAGGTTCGGTCCGTAGCCCGCTTCGTCCGTTCCTAAAACGAGAACGTCCTTCGGAGGTTCCATTTCTAGCAGTTCGCGCGCCGTCATGTCGTGGCTCCTTTATCGCGCGAGCGTTCCGGCGAGTCGCGCTAACTTGAGCGCTTCCGCCGTCGTCGCGACGTTGTGTACCCGAAGAACGTCGACCCCGCGTTCGGCGAGCGCGACGGAAACTTGCGCGGTCATGGCGTCGAGTCTCGCGACGCTCACGTCCGGTTCACGGTCGCGCGCCGCGTCGATTCGCGTCGCCGTTTCGCGGAGAAAGCTTTTGCGCGAATGCCCGACGAGCGTCGCGCCCCCGAGAGCCGTCAACTCTTCCGCCGCGCGAACGAGCGCAAAATTATCGTCGTAACTCTTGCCGAAACCGAGACCGGGATCGAACGCCATTTGTTCCAGTTCGACGCCCTTCTCGCGAAAGACGTCGCGTCGTTTGCGCAGAAAATCGATCGTCTCGCGAACGACGCCTTCGCGATACGGTCGCAGGTTCGTCTGCATTGTTTTGGGCGTTCCGCGCATATGCATGAGGACGACGGCGGCGCGTCGGCGCGCGACGAGCTCCGCCATCTCCTCAGGGGCGTCGACTTCGCGCTCGTCCGCGAATCTCGCTTCTTGCGCGATATAGCGTCCGGCGGCAATATCGTTGATAATTTCGGCGCCGGCGTCGAGCGCGGCTTCAGCGACGGCGGGCCGGTATGCGTCGACGGAAATCGGTAGGTTGAATCTCTTTTTTAGCGCGCGGACGACGGGTACGACGCGTCGCAATTCCTCGGCTTCGTCGACGGGCTCCGCGCCTGGTCTGGAGCTTTCGCCTCCGACGTCGAAGATATCGGCGCCGTCGCGAACCATTTGCGCCGCGACGTCCTCGACGGCGTTGAGATCGATATCGGCGCCGTTTGCGCCCGGTCGCAGAAACCTCCCTCCGTCGGAAAAGCTGTCCGGGGTCGCGTTGAGTATCGCCATAACGAGGACGCGCTCGAGGGCAAGGCTTCGAGTTCTTAGTTTCCACACGCGTTGCGGCGCTTGCATGATTTTTCTCCACGTGTTGTAGTGAGATTGCGTTTTAAGCAAGTATAAATCGAATGCGCGACGTCGGCAAGCGGGGCGGCGTTGAAGAATTGCCGTCGACGCTTGCAACGCGGAATTCAAAATTTGTCGATTATGTTAATTTTGTGGGTTGCAAGGCTGTCCTTTCTGGGGTTGTAGAACGCCGACGCATTGGAGCGACCGTTATTATCGTCGATCCTTTTTCGAGAAAATCGCCTCTTGTCCCGCGCATAATCTTGTCAAGGGACGCGCCTGATATTACAATAAAACGGCGCGATCCTTGAGATCGCGCGACGGCGAGCGCGCTACGACGCGGCGTCTCGATCGAATTACTCCGCGATTATACTAAAACGACGACAATGCTATGATTGGGTACTATAATTATACTGTGGTATTAACGTACCTGTCGCTCCTTTCGGCGGTCTCTGGGATCGTCGCTTCGTTGAGCGGCGAGGGACATCCTTATTACGGCGCCTTCTTTTTATTGATCAGCGGTCTTTGCGACGCCTTTGACGGCAAGGTGGCGCGCATGAAGAAAGATCGAACGGAGCGCGAAAAATCATTTGGCGTTCAGATCGACTCCCTGTCCGACCTCCTCGCCTTTGGCGCGTTGCCAGGTTGCATTGGTCTGAGCCTTGCGCGCGTGAGCGAGAAGTTTCCGCACGTTTCGCTAATCGGGGTCGAGACGAAATTCGACTTCTGGTTCTCCTTCGCGCTCATGGTCGTAATGTTCTTCTACGTGCTCGCCGCTATGATTCGACTGGCGTATTTCAACGTCCTCATGGAGGAGCGCAAGCTCAACGGCGACACGAGCCGCCCTTATTTCGTCGGTCTGCCGGTTACGACGGCGGCGCTCATTTTTCCCGCGTTGCTTCTGATACCCTATCTTAAGCCGATCGACATAACGCTCGCGTATCACGCCGTCATGATTATCGTCGGCGTGCTCTTTATCGCGAACTTTCGGCTCAGAAAGCCGGGCAATAAAGCGTTCATTATTATGTTGCTCATAGGCGCGGCGGAGTTCATCCTCGGCATAATCATCTATCGCTGGCACGACCTGACGAATCGCTAGGAGACGGAACCGCCCCCATGTTGAAATTCCTCTATTGCACGACGCTCGGTCGCATCCTCCTCAAGCCGCTTACGTCGCGAATCGTTTCCCAAGCGGCGGGCGCATTCATGGACAGTCGACTTTCGAAGGTTCTCATACCGCGTTTCGTCAAGAGCGCTGGAATCGACGTTTCGGAATATGAGACGGACGGTCTGCGTTCCTTTAACGAATTCTTCTATCGCAAAATTAAAGACGGCCTGCGCCCGATCGCGACGGATCCGAGCGTTTTAATCGCGCCTGCGGACGGTCTTCTCACGGCGTATCCGATTCGTTCCGGGCTGGTCGTTCCGGTGAAGCAGAGCGAGTATTCGATCGCGCGTCTGGTCGAGGACGCGGAGCTGGCGGCGAATTTCGAAGGAGGCTGGTGTCTCGTCTTTCGCTTGTGCGTGCATCATTATCATCGCTATAGTTATATTGAGAGCGGGGTCAAGAGCGCGAACCGTTTTATTGCGGGGAAGCTCCATACGGTTCAGCCGATCGCGTTGGAACGGACGCCTGTTTTTATTGAGAACTGCCGCGATTACACGGTGATTTCGACGTCGAATCTAGGACGCGTCGTTCAAATGGAAGTCGGCGCGTTGCTCGTTGGGAAGATCGAGAATTTAACGCCAGGCGAAGCGGAAGTCGAACGCGGCGCGGAGAAGGGGCGGTTTCTCTACGGCGGCTCGACGATAGTCGCGCTCGTCGAAAAGGATCGCGTTGAGATCGCGTCTGCAATCCTCGAAGCGTCCGAACGCGGCGAAGAGACGCCCGTAAAACTAGGCGAGCCGATTGGTAAAATTCTCGGAGCCTAGCTCTGCGTTGGCAAACTGACAATAATAATAGAAAAACGACCCCGACGAGTAAGTCGAGGTCGTTTTTTTATTGTCGTTGCGTAGCGTCGGCGCGATTAGAC
>CADCOO010000018.1 GCA_902803085.1 uncultured Planctomycetota bacterium | reverse complement strand
TCGCGCGCCGCCTGTACCGCCGGTAAGAGAAGACCAATTAAGATACCAATAATAGCGATAACGACGAGAAGTTCGACGAGCGTAAAGCCGCGTCGCCGCGCCGCGTTGTGTAAACGAGTAGCCTGAGTCATAGACGTCTCCTTGATTATTCTGGCGCTCACGGTATCGCCGACGCGTTGTAAACGTCTTTTGAGGCGATACGCTAGTCGTTGGCAAATTACGCTTTTGTCGCCAACGACCCTAACCATTGTAAACTTCGAAAAAATGAAGTCAACGATTTTGCGTCGTATCTTGGGAAAAATCGTGAGATTTGTAATCGATCCGCCGGCACAATCCTTCGCCTCTTGACTTTCCTACGGCGACTGTGATAATTTAAACGAACGGCGCGCCGACGCGCCGATTATCGTCAACCCGCTTGGAGAAACGCTATGACGAAACCTGCTCGTATTAACGCGCTCGCGCGCGCGATCGTCGCATTGGCGGTCGCGAACTTTTGCGTCAATTATCTGTGTCGGGGCGCCGAGCCGAGCGCGCCGCCTGAATTTAGCGGGATCTATCCGCGTTTGGCGCAGTTTAATTCCGAGGGCGAGTGCGGTACGGGCGCCGTCGTCGCGTGGGCAGGCAAACTATGGACGATTTCTTATGGACCGCATCTTCCGAAGGGCTCGAGCGACAAGCTCTATGAAATCGACGATTCTCTGTCGCGCGTTATTCGGGACGAAAGCGTCGGCGGCACGCACGCCAATCGTATGATTCATCGCGAAACGAATCAGCTTTTTATCGGTTCGCACGCGATCGACGCCAATGGCGACGTGCGCACGATTCCGCGCGCCGCTCTTCCGGGTCGCATTACGGCGGTAACACGCTCGCTTACGGATCCAGCGAATAAAGTTTATTTCCTCACGATGGAAGAAGGAATGTACGAAGTCGACGCGCACACGCTCGAAACGCGCGAAATCTACAAGGACGGTAACGGCGCGAAAAGCGCGGAAGAGGACGTTCTGCCCGGGTACCACGGCAAGGGCGGGTACGCGAGCCAAGGTCGCGTCGTATATGCGAACAACGGCGAGAATAGCGAGGAAGCGAAACGAGATCCGACGACGGTTTCCGGATGCCTCGCCGAATGGTTTGGCGAGACGGAGGGGTGGCGCGTCGTCGAACGTAAGCAGTTCACAGAAGTAACGACTCGTGACGGGATCTATGGCGGCGAGTCTGGGGACGAGGTCTTGTGGTCCCTCGGTTGGGATCAGCGGTCGGTCATTCTTGAGATTTTGGACGGCGGCGAGTGGCGTCGGTATCGTCTGCCGAAAGCGTCGCACTGCTACGACGGGGCGCATGGTTGGAACACCGAATGGCCGCGAATTCGCAAGATAGATTCCGCGGAGGATTACCTTGCGACGATGCACGGGCAGTTCTGGCATTTTCCCAGCGATTTCAGCGCGACGAGCGCGCGCGGGATTCGGCCTCGGTCGTCATATCTCAAGGTAATTGGAGATTTTGAATATTGGAACGATCGCGTCGTTTTCGGATGCGACGATTCCGCCAAGAGCGAGTTCCTCAATAAGACGGCGTTTAAAAACGCGATTACCGGTCCGGGGCGTTCGAACTCCAATCTGTGGTTCGTAGCGCCGAGTCGTTTGGAGGAATTGGGGCCCGCGCTCGGTCGCGGCGCGGTATGGCTTCGCGACGACGTTAAAATGGGCGACGTTTCGGATCCATACCTCGCGGCGGGTTATGATTACCGGACGTGTTACGTCGCTTTTGAAGGCAGCAAGGCGGCGGCAAATTCGAAAACGGCGTCCCGCGTAAGCGCGCCCGTCGTCATTCAACTGCAAGCGGATCGGGACGGCGCGGGAACCTGGGAGAACGTCAAGACGATTGAGGTGGACGTAGATTCCGCCGGGGCCGGCTTTAAATCGTTCGATCTTTCCGACCTACCGCCGTGCGAATGGATTCGCGTCTCGTGCGCGAACGCGGATCTGGTCAAAGCGACTTGCTTCTTTCATTACCGCAATAGCGAAGATCGCCGCAAGGTCGCCGCCGAGCTCTTTAACGGCGTGGCGCGTCCGGCGGACGCGAAATCGTTTCTAGGCGCGCGCCTCTGGACGCGCGGGGATAATGAACGACTTGCGGTCGTCTCGCAAATCGTTAAAGACGGCGCGCTTCAAGAGGAACGCTACTATGAACTTAGCGAAGACGGCGCGCTCGAACGGGTCGAATGTCGATACGAAGGCGGCGAGCCCGGCACGATTTCGCGCGTTAAGGCGATGGTCGACGCGACTCCGGTATCGGAGGACGTTTGCACGATAGACGATTTAAGCGTTCTCGTTCAATATCGCGGCGCGCGGTATCGCTTGCCAATCGGGTCGGAAGCGGTCGTTAATGCGAATCCTCCGCTTGTGTGTCGACTTGATCGCGAAGTCGTAACGGAGCGCGATCTCTTTCATTGCGCCGGCACGTTTTATGAGCTTCCCGCCGAGAACGCCGGCGGTTTTCCCAAGATTCGCCCGATAGCGACGGACGGTCGCTTAATAACCGACTACGCGTCGTATCGCGGCCTCCTTGTTCTCGCCGGCGCGTCGCCTGACGCCGACTCGAACGATTCGTCGCATATCGTGCGTTCGGAGGACGGTCAATGCGCGCTGTGGCTTGGCGCGATCGACGACCTTTGGTCGTTCGGCAAGCCGGTTGGACGCGGCGCAGTATGGCGCAAGAGCGAAGTTAAGGCGGGGGAACCGTCGGATCCGATGCTCGCAACGGGATTCGATCGTAAACGTTTAGTATTGCAGAATCACTCCGATCAGCCGACGTTGGCGTCGGTCGAGGCGGATATAACCGGCGACGGCGCATGGTATTCCGTCTTGTCCCTTGAGGTTGGCGCCAACGAGACGGTCGCCTACGAATTTCCCGAGAGTTTCGGCGCCTACTGGCTGCGCCTTACGTCGACCGATAACGCCACGCTCAGCGCAGAATTTATTTACGAATAATCAATTACGACAATTCAAATCAAAATCACAACGAACCTCACAGGAAGGAAACGCTTCAATGAAAATCAAGAGCTTCCAATTAATAGTCGCGCTTGCGACGACTTTGCTCTGCGCTTGGACGCACGTCTTGTTCGCGCAAACGTTAACTTCGTATCCTTCGACCGTTTGGATCGAAGCGGAATCCTTCGCCGAGAAAGGCGGTTGGGGACTCGACACGCAAGCGGTCGGCGCGATGGGTTCGCCTTACCTTATCGCGCACGGTTGGGGCAATCCGGTCGCCGACGCGTCGACGAGCGTCGAGATTCCTAGCGCGGGGGTCTATACGGTCTACGCGCGCACGCGCAACTGGGTCGCGCCGTGGACGCCGCAGTACGCGCCTGGTAAATTCACGATCCAAATTGGCGACGCCGCGTTAGAGCAAGAGTTTGGAACGAACGGCGAGGCGTGGTCTTGGCAGTCTGGCGGCGACGTAACGCTAGCTAAAGGCAAGACTGAAATCAAGTTGCACGATCTTACCGGCTTTGACGGTCGAGTCGACGCGATTATCCTTACTAAGAAGGAAGACAAGTTTACGCCTCCGAACGAACTAAGCGCAATCCAGTCGTTGCGGCGTCAAGCGCTTAATCTTCCTGCCGATCCCCCAACGGCGGCGAACGGCAAGATTTATGATTTGGTCGTCGTAGGCGGCGGCATTGCCGGATGTTGCGCCGCGGTTTCCGCGGCGCGTCTTGGCGCGAGCGTGGCGTTTATTCAAGATCGTCCCGTTCTTGGCGGCAACGGCAGCACGGAAGTCCGCGTCCACCTTAACGGCGAGATCAATATGGCGCCGTACCCGAATCTTGGCAATCTGACGCATCTTATGGGACCGCACGGAGGCGGCAACGCGCGCGAGGCGGATCACTATAAGGATCAGAATCGCTTCGATTTGGTAACGGCGGAAAAGAATATTGACCTTTATCTCTGCACGCGCGTCAGCGGCGCGCAAGTCGTCGTTAAGGAAAAGGGCGTCGGTCATATTGCCAGCGTCATAGGCACGAACGTAGAGACAGGTCAACAACTTCGGTTCTTAGGCAAGACGTTCGCCGACTGCACGGGCGACGCCGCTTTAGGCTATCTCGCCGGCGCCGACTGGAGCATGGGGCGCGAAGCGAAGAAGGATTACGACGAGCCGAGCGCGCCTGAAGAGGGCGATAAAATGACGATGGGTTCGTCGATTCAATGGAATACCGCCGAGACGACGGAACCATGCGATTTCCCCGAACTTCCTTGGGCGATTCAATTTAACGAGAAGACGATTAAACCGTCGACGCACGGCGACTGGGACTGGGAAGGCGGCATGAACCGCGATCAGATCGCCGATATTGAGCGAATTCGCGACGTTGGACTGCGCGCCGCGTACGGACACTGGTCTTATATGAAGAATCATACGAAGGGCGAGTGGGCGGAAAAGGTTAAGAATCGCAAGCTGAATTGGGTTGCGTTCGTGGCTGGCAAGCGTGAGTCGCGCCGTCTGTTAGGAGACGTCGTTTTGCGCGAGCAAGATATCGTCGGCGCGCAACCGTACGAGGACGCGTCGGTTACGACGACGTGGTCGATCGACCTGCATTATCCAGAACCGTCGAACGCGGAGAACTTCCCCGGCGAGGAATTCCGCGCCATTTGCCGTCAGGTTCAGATCAAGCCGTACGCCATTCCCTATCGATGTTTCTACTCGCGCAACGTCGACAATCTCTTCATGGCGGGACGCGATATTAGCGTAACGCACATTGCGCTCGGAACGATTCGCGTTATGCGCACGGGCGGCATGATGGGCGAGGTGGTCGGCATGGCGGCGTCGATCTGCAAGAATCACGACTGTCTGCCGCGCGCGGTGTATACGGATTATCTCGACGAACTGAAAGCGCTCATGACCGAGGGGGTCGCGCCGCCGACTCCGAAAGCGTCGGTAGCGAATTATGCCAAACCCAACGCGACGAATCTAGCGCCGAAGGCAACGCTCGAGGTCTCGAGCAATTACAAAAAGGGACCGTCGTATCCGAAGGAGTTCATAAACGACGGCAAGTTCGACGTTTCTGACAATAGTGGGCGTTGGGTGAGCGACGTCGACGACGGGCATTGGGTCGACTTCAAATTCGACGAGCCCACGGCGATTAACGCGGCGATTATCGTAACGGGTCAAGCGCCGGGTCAGACTCCGATTAGCGATTTCCTCCTGCAGTACGAGGACGCAGACGGTCGTTTGACCGATATTCCCGGCTCCGCGATCGAACAGAACGAGTCGCCGATCGTCGCGTTGCAGTTCAAGGAGACAACGTCG
>CADCOO010000017.1 GCA_902803085.1 uncultured Planctomycetota bacterium | reverse complement strand
CTTGCGGAGGAGCTCCAGGCGGGCAAATGCTCCTCCTGCAAAAATACCGCGTGCAAACTCGCGGGCAAGGCGCGCGCGCAGAAGAAGAATAAGGAGACCGCCAAGCAGCTCGACTGCCAGATGGCGCGGCTGGGTCTGTGCAAATCGAACTGCGCCGGCGCATGCGCGACCTGCGAGCAGAACTGCCCATCTTCGGGAACGCAACAGGCGAATAACAACGCGGGAAAAAACGCGTCCGCAGGTCAAGCGCAGAAGGGCGGCTCCGACGCGAAATCGCTGGAGAGTTCCGCGCTCGCGTCCGATCCCCTCGCGGGCAAAGACGAAAAGCTTGATTCGACCCGAAATCTTACGAAAATTTCCGGCAAGGAAAATGAAGAGGGCGATTCGACCGCCGAACGCGTTCAATCCTCCGAAGCGGTCGCCGTTGAAGCGGTGCGCGAACGCGATCTCGACGAACGCGAATACGCCAAACAGATCGAAGCGGCGCTCGACGCCGACGATATTCCAATCGAACGGCGCCAAGTAGCGCGCGACTACTTCGAAAAACTCCGCGACGCGCAGCGCGACCAGCGTCAGAAGTAGTTCCGCTCTTCGCCGTCGTCTCGACCCGCGTTGGCGCGTTCTCTCTGCGCGCTAACGCGGCTTTGTTTGTTTTAGAACGGATTTAACGTTTAAAACGTCTTTCTTTGTAACAAGATTAAAGGAAATTGACTTGTCAATTTGGCTAATTTAGATTATACTAGCGGTCGGCGCAAGTTACGTCGTCCCTAACGACGCGCTAGCGCCAAATGACGAAAAATAACGCGCGAAAGCGCTTGCCATATTAATCACGCCATTTTGTAGAGTCCTGGGACAATGCCGCGAACTAAACGAGACGAAGATTTATTCAATCAGCAGTCGTCGATGTCATTTTTAGAGCATCTCGACGAATTGCGCAAATGCCTGATTGGGTCGTTAATGTGCGTTACGATCGGCGTGGTCGTCTCAATGATTCCAATCGGCAAGCTGCCGTCTCTCACGACGATGGCGGTCGATTATATTCAGACGCCGCTCAAACGGTCCCTCGAATCGTTTCATATCAGTCAATCGCAGAAGCAACTGCAAAAGAAGAGCGCCGAGTTGCGCGAGCTAGGATACGACGCCGATATTGCCGACGCGCCCGCCAAGCTTCACATGACCGCTCGACCATTCTATATCTTCCCGAAAGATCTCGACGTCCTGCGCTCCGCCGGCGTGCAGGCGACCGTCGGCGCCTCGCTGCCAGAACTTGAACGCCAGCGACGCGCTAAACTCGCGCTCGTTGATAATTTCGGATCCTACAAAGACGAAATCGTTACCCAGACGACGCTCGCCTCCGCGTCAGGACACAACGAGCCGACGATGATTCTGCTGTGGGAGAAGATCAGCGAGGATTCACGTTCGAAAACGCGCGCGCTTTCCGTACAGGAGTCCTTCTTTATCTTTCTGAAGACGTCCCTGTTCCTCGGCGTCGTTCTGGCGAGTCCGGGAGTCTTCTGGTATTTTTGGCGGTTCGTCGGCGCGGGACTCTATCCGTCGGAGAAGAAGTACGTCTATCGTTTTTTGCCGCTGAGCGTCGGGCTTTTTCTAGCGGGGTTTGCGCTCGCGTTCTTCGTCGTTTTCGAGCTCATGCTGCAGTTCCTGTTCCGTTTCAACGCGGGCATGAATATCGAACCGGACACGCGCATTAGCGAGTGGCTCAATTTCGCGCTGCTCATTCCGATCGCGTTCGGCGCCGCGTTCCAACTGCCGCTCGTTATGTTCGTACTCGAACGACTCCGTATCTTTACGATTGAAACGTACATGGCGAAATGGCGAATCGCCATCTTTGGCATCGCCGTGCTCGCAATGCTCATTACGCCCCCCGATCCATGGAGCATGATCTTTATGCTCTCCTGCCTCATTCTCCTCTACTTCGGCGGCGTCTTCCTATGCAAAATCTTCCCGCTGCCGCCGGACGAGTTCGCAGACGAAGAAGATTAACGTCGAGCGCTTGGCGGACGGTAAAAAAAACGCGTCGGATTGCGGAAATCATGCGAGTCCGGCGCGTTTGCTTTTTAATCGCGCGACGTTTGACGTCCAGCCGGCGTCTATTCCCCGCGACGCGGCTTTTTATTATTGTAGAGCTTAACCGCGTCCTGATACGATTGTAATTCGTCTATATCGAGTCCTTCGAGGGTTGCTAATCGGAGCGCCTTCTTCGCCCACTTAACAGCGTTCTCGAAATCGCCGACTTCGGCGTACGCGGCGGCGAGCGTGTCCAGAATATAGTGGACTTCATACTCCGACATTCTTGCCGCGCGTTCCGCATATTCGAGCGCGCGTTTGCCGTCCCGAACGGAGTCGTCAGGGTTCGTCGCGAGCTGGAACGCCATGCAGTTGAGGAGTTCGACGTCTTTGGGCGCCATTTCGAACGCTTTCTTCGTCATTTCAAACGCTTCCTCTTTACGGCCGAACGACTCGACCACATGCGCCATGTGATGGAGCGCCTCGTAGTCTTTTGAATTCTTCTTCAGCGCGTCTTCGTAGGGCTTAGTTAAACGCTTAAAAAGCGCGTCGACGGCAATTTGACACGCGTCGATCGTCTCCTGGCTCGGCTCTTTGACCTCGGGGAACTCCTTCTGGAGAAGTTTCTCGAGCCGATCCCCCTTCTGGGCCTCGACGGAGAGAACCTTGCCGTCGCGATCGACGAGAATAAAGCGCGGTTTCAAGATTGAGTCGACTAAACGATAGTACTCAAACGGACTGACGTATTCCTTTCCGCCGGCTTCTTTGCATTCCTGGTTTCGTCTCCGACAAGCGATCTTCCAGGGCAGCTTAACCTCGTCCTGAAAATCCTGGACGTAATCCATGTCGAAATCGGCGCAATAAATGAGCGTTTCAAATCCGGAGTCGTGATATTGCCGATAGAACTGGAGAAGCTTGGGAAACGTCGCCGGGAAGACGTCAAACTTAAAGGCGCCAAGCGCTACGAGCGTAACTTTACCGCGATACGACGACCAGTCGAGTTCCGTCGTATCGAGTAGCAGCCCTTCAAGAAGAATCTCGTTTCCCATCAGATTCCCGTATCGTTCTTCCGCTTCGAGACTTCGTTTATACTCTTCCAACGCCTTGGCGATTTTCTCTCTCAACTCGCGACGTTTAGCGTCCTGGGCGTCGGCGAACTCTGCAAAAATCTTTTCACAAAGCTCTTGGGCAAACTTTTCGTCATGATAAGCCGTATGTGAAACGACGTAATCAAGTTCGTCGACGAGCCAGTCGACCGTCTTAGCCTGCTCCACGATGAGAACGCTAAAATT
>CADCOO010000016.1 GCA_902803085.1 uncultured Planctomycetota bacterium | reverse complement strand
GTGATCGCCGGCGGTAAGAAGCTGCCCGAACGCGGCGCGCTTGCCCTCGCGAAGAACGCGATCGATCAGGGCGCGGCCGGCGTCGATATGGGACGCAATATTTTCCAATCGGATAGTCCCGTCGGCATGCTGCTCGCGGTTCGCGAAATCGTGCACAACGGCGCGACGGTCGATCAAGCGTTCGACTGCTACGAGACGTACAAGAATTCAGGTTCCTGCCCCTGTTGCTGCGGTAAGTAACTGAAAACGGCGCGTTCCTTTTGAACGCCTTGCGCAATGAACCGCCGCGTTTCCCCGAGCGGGAACCGCGGCGGTCTTCTTTATTGTTCCAGTAATCAGCAAAAAGAACCGCAACTCGACGCGAGGTCGAATTGCGGTTCCTTTATTCTGGTTCCTCTAAGCAACGATTAATCGTTGCCAATAGAACGCGCGAGTTCGCAGTGGAATTATTTCGCGTTTTCGTTCTTGCGGAGGACGCCGGCGTCGACGAGCTTGTCGATCAGTTGCTGCATGCTGTTGAAAGCGGCGAGGAAGCCTTGGGGCGGCATGATGACGCGGAAGCAGGGTTCCGGAGTCGGCGCCTGGCCGTCGCCAGCGGGTTGAAGGGTGACGCAGTCAAAACGAACCATGTTGCCGGCAAAGTGGATTTGCCCAACGCCGTCGACGAAGTATTCAGTTTTCATCTTTCCATTCTTTCTTTTAACGTGGTTGTAACACTTATGGCGCGTCGGCCCGGTAGGACGCGACGCCGCGAAACAATTGACTCGATTATAACGCAAATCGTCGTTTAATCAATTGTAAAAGTGGGAAATTTCCCGAAATTTTGACAATTCGATAAACTGGCTGAACCTCAACGCGACCGCCGAGTCGAACGACCCGCGTTCGACCCGGTCGCGTTCGCGTCTTGCGCCCTTAGATACGACTAGCGCGCTTCAGGTTCCAACAATTTCATAAAGATTCCGCCGACGACGGCGCGAGCGCGGAACGCCTGGTGCTTCGCCGTGCTCGTGTAGTACCAGTCGGTGAGCGGGACGCGGTCGGGCGTCGCGTTAAGGGAACGATAGACGGGCTCCATAACGGAATCGAATCCTTCGCGCGTGTCCGCCATAGCGGCGACCCATGCTTCCCAGTCGGTCTTCGTATAGTCGGATCGATTGTCGAGCGGTATGCCGTACTTATTTTGAACCGTCTTGTAGTATGCGAGTTCCTTGTCGACGACTTCCTTGGGGAAGAGCTTGAGATCCATAATGCGATCCCAGACGATATTGTACTTCATGCTCCACGTGTCCGGACGGTCAAAGGCGAGACGGTAGTGGTCGCCGTTGTCGGCGAGCTTCATCCACTCTTGCACGAATTCTTCGGCTTTGGCGCGATACGCTTTCGCGTCGTCCGTTTTACCAGCGCGTTCGCAGAGGTCGGAGAAGCACGCGAGCGCGACGATCGCTTTTGCGGAGAGGTTCGCATTGTGCGCGAGGTGTCCGGCGAAGTCGTCGGTGCAAAGCTGATTTTCCGGATCGAGCCCTTTGCTCAGGAGGTATTCCGCCCACTTCTGGAGCGTGCTCCAGTATTCTTTTGCGTAATCGGCGGAGTTCTCAATGCGGGCGATGAGATCGACGACAATAATCATATTGGCGCTTTCCTCGACGGGCATCTGATTCTCTTCGGTGCGTTCGCCGCCGCCGTACTTTTGACCGTCGACGAGCGGATATTGTCCGATATCGTGCGGCGCGAAGGGGTGCTTCCAGCGTCCGCTCTTGCCGGCGTATTCTAGAACGGGCGTTGTCGTCGCCTTGAGGAGTTCGACGTTTGTTGCGGCGAAGATGGGGGTAGTCGGATAGAGAATGTCGACGGTTCCTGCGCAACCGTTGCTCGAATTTTCTTTGGAGATAAGGATCGTCTTACCGTTCGGCATGACGGCGAGCTTATGCGCGGCGATCGATTGCGGGTAGGCGATCGAGCAGAGTTCGGCGTACTTCACGCCGCCCTTCGCTTGCGCGCGTTCGAAGAGCGCGCCGTCGAATTCCGCGCAGCGCTTGATCAAGTCGGCGTATTGCGCGTTAGCTTCTTCAAGCATTCCGTGCGCGTCCTGACCGTCTTTGCGCCAGTAGGGCCGAATTTTTTCGCCGAGCCAGGTTAGAGCGTATTCGTCGTCGTAAGCGAGAATGAGGCGTTTCGCAACGGGATCCTTGCCGACGATACCGCAGTCGAACGTGAAGGCGAGAACCGGCCAATCGTCTTGCGCTTCGCGCGGAAAGTTCTTGTCGTCTTCTTTCGGCAGATCGCCCGATTTTAGGAACGCGCCGCGCGCCTTAACCGCGCCCGAGATTGCGCTCTTCGCGACGCCCTTTTCGGCCGCGACGTAGAAGTAACCCCAGTCGACGCGCATGTAGTCGCCCGACTTCACGAGCATTTCCTGCGCTTCTGTTCCGACGCGCAGAACGTCGAGATTGTCGGTCGACTCGCGATTCGCGACGACCTTCTGATCAACCGTGTTAACGCACAGTTCCGCCGTCGCGTCGAAGTAGATCTTAACTTCGTGATTGGCGCCGTCCGTCGCGCGCGCCGTCCACGTTACGTACGTCGCTGGACGCGAAAGGATCATGAGATCGTCCGGAAGATTCGGGTTCGTGAATTGCAGTTTGATTTCGACCCCGAGATCGTCGAACGTGTAGGTCGTATTCGTCGCGCGAACTTGAACTTCCGTTTGTCGCATCGCGCGCGCGCTGTTATAGTACTCCACGGGATTGCCCATGAGGCGCAATTTCTGACCGTCGATTCGCGCGAAACAAGTCAGCGCGTGGATATTGCCGGTCCAATGGACGGGGAAGGATTCCGCGAGCTGATCCGTGAAGGACCAGACGCTGAAATAGGGGTCGCAAGCGACGAGCGGATATGCCGGCGGTCGCAATTGGTCGGCGCCTTTAGCGACGGAGAAGGATAGTAGTGTCAGAACGAGCGCCATTGCGGCAACGGCGCATCGCGGCGAAAAGAGTTTCATCGATTGAACCTTTCTCATTATGGGGAAAAGCGATCAACTCGCGCGACGCTTTCAGTTGCGAATTGCGTCTGCGCGCGTTTAACCAGTTAATTATTATGTATTCCTCCGAGCCCCGCGCGCGCGAGCGCGGCGACGAAGACCGCTTGCGCGCCGTTTTCACGGAGTAATCTTGCAATTTCGTTGACGGTCGCGCCGGTCGTAATGGCGTCGTCGACGAGTACGACGCGCTTGCAGTCGAAGGGCGCGAGCACGGCGCGACCGAAGATCGATCGCCTGATTTTAAAGGCTCCTTCGACGTTGACGGCGCGATTCGACCATTCGACGGCAGTTTGCGGCGCGGTCGCGCGCGCGCGGCGCACGAACGACGACATATTGGGAACGCCGAGCTTGCGCGCGAGTTCTTTCGCGATCGTTTCCGGCGCGTTGACGCCTCCTCGCAATAGTTTCCTCCGCCAGTTCATGGGAACGGCGACGACGCAGTCGGGTTGGAACGCTTCCAGACTCCGTTTGCGCGCGGCAAAGTAAATATTTGCGACAACGTTCGCCAACAGCGGGTCGTGCTCGTGTTTAAGTCGGAGAATAACGGCGCGAATGAGTCCTCGATAGAAGTTCATCGGGCATACGCGGTCGAACGCGAAATTTTGCGCGCAGCTCGGTTGGCATTTTCCGGTATAGTTTCCCGGTTTGACGACGGCGCCGCACCTATAGCAGAACGTGTTGGTCGGCGCGACGATCCTCTCGAGACATTCTGTGCAAACGAGCGCGCGGATAGGCAGATTTCTCCGCGTTAAAGCGCGCTGAGCGGTCGGCGTGGCGGCGCCGCATAGCGCGCATACGTTCGGGTATACGGCTTGTATCGCGAGCTCGGCGAGATTGGAAACGTTCTCGAACATGGTCGCTTGTTTTTGACGCTCGCTACTACCAACGACGCGCATTTAATAAGTTTTGTGGAACGGTAGGGCGCGCACGTTTCGCGCCTCTTGACGATTGGTATTTTACAAGAAAAGAGCGCGAATGCAAGCGATAGGTTGCGGTCGCGCGCCGGTTCCTTTTAATTTACGCGGTTATTTTTAATCAAAAAAGAACGGATTATTTGCGGGAAAGTTGCTTTTCTATGTTTCCATAGTGTGCAAAGAAAGGTATAATGACGTGAGCGCGCGGTCTTTTCGCATAGCGAGAGCGACCGCTCGCTTCCGAATCGGCGCGCGTCGATTCGCGGAAGCATAACGACGCGAACGCGTCTTTTCCACCTAGATTTAGGGAGTTTCCATCAATGGAACAAGCGTCCTCCACAGCGAAAAAGAATTTTGTCGGGATAGATCTCGGCGGTACGAATATTAAAATTGGCGTCTTGAACGATTCCGGCGAAACGCTTTCTTACGTCACGACTCCTACGTTCGTAGAACGCGGCCCTGAAGACGCGACGAAACGCATGGCGGAAGCGGTTCATGAAGCGATTAAGCAGGCGAATTTAACGGCAGCCGACGTCGCGCAAGTCGGTCTGGGCTCGCCTGGAACGCTTGATCTGCCCTCGGGCTCGCTAGTTCGTCCTTCTAACCTTCCAGGCTGGAATTTCTTCCCGATCCGAGACAAGCTTGCGGAATACTCCGGGCTTCCGGTAACGTTCGCTCACGACGGTCCTGCCGCGGCGTTTGCGGAATACTGGGTAGGCGCTGGCAAGGGCGAGGAAGGTCTTATTCTTCTCACGCTTGGCACGGGGGTCGGTTGCGGTATTGTTTTGGACGGACGCGTTTGGAACGGCACGCACAGTCACGGCGGCGAGGCTGGTCACAATCTCATCGACACGTCAGAAAACGCGCGGTGGTGCAAGTGCGGTCAGCGGGGGCACCTTGAAGCGTACGCGAGCGCGACGGGTGTTGCGAACCGTACGATCGACTACGTTGAGGCGGAGTTCAAAACGAGTCTTTCGGAACGCGTTCGCAATCGCACGCGCAACGACGAAGTTCCGAAGATGGTCTTCGAAGAAGCGGAAAAGGGGGACGAAGTCGCGATTCGTATCGTTAAGGAAACGGCGCGTTATCTTTCGCACGGCATGATTTCCCTGATTCACACGATCGACCCCTCTTGCATTCTGCTTGGCGGCGCAATGACGTTCGGCGGTTCCGAGACGGCGACGGGTCGGCTTTTCCTGCAGGCGGTGGAAGAAGAGACGCGCAGTCGCATCTTCCTGCACCTTGCGGAACGCGTTCGCATTGGCTTTGCGACGCTTGGCAACGCCGCGGGCTATATTGGCGCCGCCGGCCTGGCGCGTCAGGAATGGGAAGACCAGCATGAAAGTAAGGACTGGTTGTTCTCGACGACGCAAAAGAAGTTCACCCAGCCTTGGGAAGAAAAGAAGTAAAAGAGCGCGTTCGCGCGCCGCGCCGAGCGGCGCGCGACGTTGCGCCCGTTCTTCGGGGTAGCGTAAGATGGATAACGATTCATATTCCGACGCGACGACGACGGTCTCCGAGCTTAAGCGCGTAGCGCAACAATTCGTCTCGGATCGGCATTGGGAACCGTACCACACGCCGAAAAATCTCGCTATGTCGACGGCGATCGAAGCGGCGGAGCTCATGGAATGTTTCCAGTGGCTCACGCCGGAAGAATCGTATCAGGTTAAAAACGACCCCGAGAAAATGATTCAGATTGGCGACGAAATCGCCGACGTTTTCGCTTACTTGCTCAATCTGTGCAGCGAACTCGACGTCGATCTTGCCGCCGAGTTTGTCCGTAAATCGGCGAAAAATGCGCAAAAGTATCCTCTCGGGCTTGATCCCGAGACGAACCATTGAAATATCGCGCGCACGGACGTTAGCGCGCTTTGAAGTTATTTTTTAAAGGATAGGATAGGGCGTTCTCAGATGCGCGTCGCGGAAATCTTTCAGTCGAAGCAGGGCGAAGGGCTATGGACCGGGGTCGTTTCGGTCTTTGTCCGCGTCATCGGGTGCAATCTCCGGTGCTGGTTTTGCGATACGACGTACGCGTCTTGGCGTAGCGAAGAAGGCGAGATTCTCTCGGTTGAGGAAATTGTCGCGCGCGTTCTTTCTTACGGTAGTCGTCACGTCGTCCTTACGGGGGGCGAGCCGATGCTTTATTCCGAGCTTATTCCGCTAACGCGCGCGCTCGCCGAACGAAGGATTAAGATAACGATCGAGACGGCCGGGACTCTTGAATTGCCGGTCAAGTGCGATCTCATGTCTATTAGTCCGAAACTTTCCAATTCCTCCCCCTGGGGCGCCGCCGAGTCTGATCTTCGGCTTCATGAGACGAATCGCAAACGTCCCGAGGTCGTTCGTCGGCTTATTGCCGCCTATCCTTACCAATTGAAGTTCGTCGTCGACGCGCCCGAAGATCTCATTGAGGTCGAAGAGTATCTAGCCGAACTAGGCGGCGCGCGCAACGAACTCGTCTTTCTCATGCCAATGGCGACCGACGCGGCGCAAATGCACGCGAAATCCGAATGGATCATTCCCTTCGCGACGCAGCATGGTTATCGCTATTGTCCGCGCATGCAACTGGAATGGTACGGCAATCGACGCGGCGCATGACGACTAAGCGTCCCGCAAACGACGCGTCGAAACGCTTTCTTTTCTGATTCCGTCTGGTCGCGGTCAATTGACGCGAACCGGCTTTTCTGTATAATATCCTCTCTATCGAACGTAGTAAAAGGAGGTCGCGCGATGCGACTTATTGGTTATGGCACGGTCTTGTAAGAGCGAGAACTCAATTAATCTAACGTCTGGTCCCATCTTGCCCGGAATACTGGCGATGGCGATTCCGCTTGCGGCGACCAGCGTGTTACAGCTAATTTTCAATGCGGCGGATCTCGCGGTCGTCGGTAATTTCGGTAGCGAACATTCTCTCGCGGCGGTCGGTTCGACGGCCGCGCTCGTGAATCTCACGGTAACGCTCTTTATGGGGCTTTCGATGGGCGCGAACGCGCTCGTCTCACGCTATTTTGGCGCTGGGGACGTCGATCAGATTAGTCGCGGGGTTCACTCTTCGATGGTTTTGAGCGTTCTCTCGGGCGCGTTTCTCACGGCGGCTGGAATCATTATGGCGCGTCCGGCTTTGGTTTGGATGCAATCGCCTCCGGAGACGCTCGATCTTGCGACGTTGTATCTGCGCGTTTACTTTTGCGGCGCGATACCGCTTATGGTCTATAACTTCGGGTGTTCGGTCCTCCGCGCGAAGGGCGATACGAAGCGTCCGATGTACTACCTTGCGTTTGCGGGCGTCATCAACGTTTTTCTCAATCTCCTTTTTGTTCTCGTCTTCGATTTGGACGTAGCGGGCGTAGCGCTTGCGACGGCGCTTTCGCAGTGCGTTTCGGCGTTTCTGGTAACGCGGCGGCTTATGCTCGAAACAGACGCGTTTCGTCTGACTCTTTCCAACTTGAGATTGGACGGTCGCATTGCGATTGAAATTCTTAAGATAGGTCTTCCAGCGGGTTTTCAGGGAATAGTCTTTGCGCTTTCGAACGTGGTAATTCAGTCGTCGGTGAACGGTTTTGGTTCGACGGTTATGGCGGCGAGCGCCGCGAGCCAGCAGGTAGAGGGTTTTGTCTGGCTCACAATGAACTCCTTTTCGCTCTGCGCGCTCACGTTTGTGAGTCAGAATCTAGGCGCGCGTCAGTATAATCGCATCGATCGAGTCACGCTAACGTCGCTGCTGTGCTGTAGCGTCGCCGGGGCGGCTTTAGGCAACGTCGCGTACTACTTTGGCGCGACGCTCCTCGGGTGTTTCGATCAAGATCCCGAGGTAATCGAATCGGGACTTACGCGAATGTATTGGGTCTGTTGCTTCTATTTTACGTGCGGGCTCATGGACTGCATCGTCGGCGCGATACGCGGCATGGGGTACAATATGACGCCGACGATCGTTTCCCTTTTGGGCGCGTGCGGTCTTCGCGTTCTCTGGATCGCGACGATCTTTCAAATCCCGCGCTTTCACACGGAGGACGCGCTCTTCTTCTCTTATCCCGCTTCGTGGGTCGTTACTTTTCTAACGCATTGCGTCTGCTACTACTTCATGCGTCGTCGTCTCCGTTTGAACGCGACGCGAGTTTCGACCGCAGCATAAGGCTATCGTAACGCGATCGTTCTCTTGCGTTTGCCAAAGGACGTCGATTCGACTCCAACGACGTCGTATTCTTCGATCGTAGCGTTGGACGCATAATATCTCGATAGCGCGTCGTCGGTTACCGTTGATTTCATGTCGGAAGAGTCGAGAGCGGCGATCTCGTCGACGGCGGCGCTTAGAAGAAGATCGTCTTCTTCGAAGGCCGGGAATTCACCGACCGGCGTCTGGTCAAGTCGCGCGTCGCTCGTCTTTTCGACTGGCGCCGAGACGGCGTCAAGATAGAAAACGTATTCCGCGAATCTATTGGCGTCGAGCAACGTTAGCGTGATATTATAACTTGTCGCCGTATTCGACGGCGCGTAGATCTTGCCCGCCGTAAAGACGTCGGTTGTGAACGCGCCGGAGGTTCCGTCTCCCCAGTCGACGCGCCATGAATGTTGGTCGAAGGGCGCGCTGAAGAACGCGTTGATCGTAAAGACGACGACTCCCTCTTGCGCAATTGGCGTTCGATCGACGCGAACGCTCGGGGGAACGTCTAGTAATTGAGCGTAAATCGTCTTTTCCGCAACGGTCGCGCCTTTTGAGTCGACCGTCTTGGTTCGAAATTCATATTCTCCGGGACGCAAGTTGAGCTCGCGCGCCGACGTCGTTATGCTTGCGGCGCCTTCCGAGTATTCGCCGTCGCCCGTTCCTGAAAGATCCCAGAAGACGCGTTGCCCGGTCGTCGCTTCGGTTTCAAGCGTAAAGCTCGAATCGATCGTCGCATAAAGGACGTCGTCTCGTTGAACGGCGAGTTCGTAAGCGCCCGCGTCGATCGATCGGCCGAGTATGCGTCGTTCGCCGGTTAGATCGGTGGAATATTGCGCTAATCCCGCCTGAAGCGCCAGCATGTCGGAGCCGAGGTCGACGGCGACGGAATCTTCGGCAAGACGATAGTTGCGAGCGACTCCGTCGACGAACAGTGGCTTCGTATTTGTATAAAGGACGTTCTTTGAACCGCTGGCGAACGCGTAGCCGCTGACCGAACACGACGCGGAGACCGACGCGTCGACTTTAATAAAGTCTGCGTCGCTGGTCGCGATATTCGTCGCAAGAATCGTATTGTAGAATCGGAGCGAGCCCGACGCCGC